>CAYZSU010000006.1:0-51666 GCA_964480565.1 uncultured Myxococcales bacterium
CTTTAAAACCTCTATCTAAATTATTTTTTAAGTAAATTATCAGGTTAGAAAAAATAGAATTTCTTAATACATCTAAATCTGAGCTAATTGGATTTATTATTTCAATTTGTGACTTACTTTCATTAAATAATTTATTAATTTTAGAATCAGTAAAAGACCAGGTTACAGTTTCTAGATACCCCTTAGATGCAACTGATCGCTGTAAAAAATGGAATAACTTTTGCTGTCTATTTAAGCTTGATTTTGTTCTTGCCTTTTCTGGCTCTTCAATTTTTATTTGATCATAACCTTTTATCCTTACAATTTCTTCTACTATATCAATTGGTTGAACAATATCTGGCCTCCACGAAGGTACGGATAAGTCTAAATAATCTTTTTGTTTTTTATCAATATATCCATCACCGCATTTGTATTGTTATGCGGATCCATCACTTGTCCATTTTTTATAAGGTATTGGCTCATCAACAGCTCCTATTTTTTTGGGACTAACATGCTGGACTAATTTTTCATGGTCCTATCCAGCAAATCCAGTTCATCATCTGCTTTGAAAATGTCATTCTCGTGAATGACACTTAGATTTTATCGTCTTTACAAAATATTACGCCTAGATTCCCGATCAACATCGCTTCGGGAATGACAAGCACTTATTGTCATTCATATGCAGCCACCATTATCAGAATAGATCCCGGCTCAAGGCTGGAATAACACTGTAAGAACGAGAGTGACAAAATATCCATTTTTCAACAATGGGCGTTTCCAAGGGCAGTCCCACTGGGCTCATTCCGCAATATCACCCAAAAGATGATACAGAACAGCCATTCGAATTGCCACGCCATTGGTTACCTGATCCAAAATAACGGATTGACTACAATCAGCTAATTCCGGACTAATCTCTACACCGCGATTGACTGGACCTGGATGCATGATAGTCAAATCTGCCTTGGCATTTGACAAGACAGGGGCTGATACGCCAAAATATTTTGCATATTCCCGAGTATTTGGAAAATAGCAATCATGCATACGTTCATTTTGAACACGCAATAACATCAGCACATCCAAATCAGGAATGATATCGTTGATATTATAACTAACAGTTACGCCATATACATCGGCAACATGCAATGGAATTAAGCTTGGCGGGCCACAAAGCGTCACCTTTAAACCCATTTTTTTAAGTAATAGCATATTGGATCTCGCAACGCGCGAATGCAAAATATCGCCCACAATACCCACGTGTAGATTTTTAAGCCGACCTTTGGCCTCCTGAATGGTCATTAAATCCAAAAGTGCCTGCGTGGGATGTTCGTGCATACCATCGCCAGCATTGATAATATGTGCATTTGTGGCTTTTGTCGCTTGTAGCGGCGCACCAGACGCATGATGCCTAATAATGAGTATATCCGGACGCATGGCTTCCAAATTCTTAACTGTATCCAGCAATGTCTCCCCTTTTTTTGCCATGGCACTGCCGGATTTACTAATATTTACTGTATCTGCGGACATTCGCTTTTCCGCAATCTCAAAGGATAAACGCGTCCGCGTGCTATCCTCAAAGAAACAATTGACAATGGTTCGACCACGCAATGTTGGCACTTTTTTTATTGGCCGTTCAGATATATCTTTAAATGTATCTGCTGTTTGCAATATATTTAGAACATCTTTTTTAGTTAAATCACTAATTGAAATAATATGACGTGTCGATAAGTGCATTGCGTTGTCCTATGTATAAGTATCATATTTTTATGAACAGATGGTATTGCCCTAGGGCGTGTCCTCAATTCATTTAAGAATCCACTAAATGCGTATAAATAGGCAAAAAAAGAAATTAATTCCCTAATGCCATACATTTTTTGTCATCATCGGACTTGATCCGATGATCCATAAATGACTGTAAACACTGGATTATCGGGTCAAGCCCGATAATGACAGACATTTAGGTGTTCAATTGAGGACACGCCCTAAAACGACTATTTATTAACAGTACCCACATAGACTTCATTGGATCCATCACAGTCCTTAATTTTTACTTTCACGTTTTCATTGGCTTTTGTTTGTATAAATTGTGCGACATAATCTGCTTGAATGGGCAATTCTCGCCACCCGCGATCGACCATGACCATCAGTTTTATAAATTTGGGACGACCATAATCAATCAGCGCATCCATAGCAGAGCGAATTGTGCGGCCAGTATAGAGTACATCATCCACTAGAATAAGCCCCTTGCCATTTACTGAAAAAGGTAGCTCTGTTTTTTTGACAATGGGTTGATCTTCGACTTCAGACAAATCATCGCGATATAAATTAATATCCAAACTACCCACTTCAATGGGCTTATGCTGAATAATTTCGATTTTTTGAGCCAACCATTGCGCCAACGGTACGCCACGCGTCCGAATGCCAACCAATGCCACATTTTCAGTACCATCCTCAATAATTCGTTTGGCAATATCCATTAATACGCGATCCATATCTGTTTCTGTTAGTATATGACGATGTGTCATGTCCGACCTCCTTTTTTTCGCAAAAAAAATCCCCTCCAAATATTGGAGAGGTTTTTAAATATCATCGGCGTGTGTGAGTGTCTTTCATTAAAAAAAGTTGATAATGAACTTATCGGTCAAAGTCAAGCATGTTGTATTTTTTCTAACTGGAATACTATCAAGGCAATTTAATTCAACCATGTCCCAATATTTTGCCATCTGATACGGCTAAAGAAATTCCATATTTTTCCAGGCTGAGCTGATAGCCAAATAAACATGGCCTTTCCCTTAATATGCCCCATGGGTACAAACCCCCAGTAGCGGCTATCATTAGAGCCATCACGATTATCGCCAACCATAAAGTAGTGATCCTCAGGAACTGATACTGAAAATGCAGGGCGCTCCCCATTATAATTTTGATATTGAACTAAATAATGTTTATCGCCCGTTTGTTCATCAAAAACAGTCATATCCGTCCAATCCTGTTCACGTGGAATATCAGTAAATGAACTTTTGCCATCCAATTGTAGACGTTTGGCATTATTGGAATCGGCTTGGGCCCGCAATGTTTCTCTGGGAAGAATCTGATCATTTATATAAATATTGCCGTTTTCAAATCGGATTTGATCACCAGGAATACCAACAATACGTTTGATAAAATCCGTACTATTATCACCTGGAAATATAAAAACAACCACATCACCGCGTTCTGGAGTACTGGTTTGAATCAAATACTTATGCACTAATGGCAATCGGATACCATAGCTAAATTTTTGCACAAAGATTTTATCCCCAGGCACAATGGTTGGAATCATTGATCCAGACGGAATGCTATAGGGCTCAACAATAACGCTTCGAAATAATAATGCGATAAGAACTGCCAAACCAATTGACTTCACATATGAAAAAAAACCCTGTTTTTCATTCGCTTTTTTGGCCATTAGTCATCCTTATAATTTTAGTCATTACTTTACTTGA
Source organism: uncultured Myxococcales bacterium (assembly GCA_964480565.1). GTDB lineage: Bacteria > UBA10199 > UBA10199 > 2-02-FULL-44-16 > JAAZCA01 > CAYZSU01. The sequence continues at coordinate 3,459 of CAYZSU010000006.1, forward strand.
AGCACGCTTAAAAAAGCTTCTTGAGGAATATCCACACTACCTACTTTTTTCATGCGTTTTTTACCTTCTTTTTGCCGTTCCAAGAGCTTGCGTTTACGCGTAATATCACCACCATAGCATTTTGCCGTAACATCTTTGCGCAATGCTTTTACAGTTTCTCGCGCAATAATCTTGCCACCAATCGCAGCCTGAATAGCCACTTCATACATTTGTCGTGGGATTAAACCTCTTAATTTTTTCACCAATTCACGACCCTTATACGATGCATTATCCCGATGCACAATCACTGACAATGCATCAACAGGTTCGCCATTAATGAGTACTGCCAATTTCACAAGACGTGCAATCTCATAATCAATCAACTCATAGTCTAAGGATGCATAGCCACGAGATATTGTCTTTAAACGATCAAAAAAATCAAACATCATCTCGGAAAATGGTAATTTATACTGAACCAATACACGATCATGACCAAAATATTCCAATCCCAACTGTTGACCACGCCGTTCCTGGCATAATTTCATCACGCCACCCACTGCATCACTCGGACATAAAATAGATGCCTTCGCATACGGCTCTGATAGGCTTTCAATATGATTTAATTCAGGCAGTTTTGCAGGTGAATCCACATCGATCTGTTCACCAGACCTGGTAATTACTTTGTACACAACCGTTGGTGCTGTTGATACCAAAGTTAAGCCATACTCCCGTTCCAATCGTTCCTGAATAATTTCCAAGTGAAGCGATCCTAAGAAACCCGCACGAAAACCAAAACCAAGCGCAGTTGAACTTTCCGGTTCATAGCGAAAGGCTGCGTCATTCAAACCTAGTTTTTCAAGTGCATCGCGTAAATCTTCATATTGCCCAGGATCCGTGGGATACAGTCCAGCAAATACCATGGGTTTTACTTCTTGAAAACCATCCAATGCAGTACTTGCAGGATTTTTTTCCAATGTTACTGTATCGCCAACTCTAGTATCGGCTACCACTTTAATATTGGCAATCAATATACCTACTTCACCTGTATTTAATTCATCGACATCCACTTGATGCGGTGAAAACACGCATAATCGTTGGACTTCAAACACTTTTTCCACATGCATTAATCGAATTTGATCTTTTATTTTAATTTTTCCATCTTTCACACGAATTAATGCCACAGCTCCCAGATAACTATCAAACCAACTGTCAAAAATCAGCGCACGCAAAGGTTGATCCTCTTGACCAGACGGTGGCGGCAAATGATTCACAATTGCTTCCAATACACTTTTAATATTTTGTCCTGTTTTCGCAGATACAGCAACAGCTTGCTCCGCAGGAATGGATAAAATATCCTCGCATTGAGCTTTTGCTTCATCCACATCTGCACTCGGTAAATCCATTTTATTGATTACAGGAACCAGGTGGTCCAAATTATTTTGCATGGCAAGCAATGCATTGGCCATTGTTTGCGCTTGTACCCCTTGTGTTGCATCGATCACAAGAAGCGCACCATCACATGCAGCAAGCGAGCGACTCACTTCATAATGAAAATCCACATGCCCAGGTGTATCAATTAAATTGAGCTGATAGGTTTCTCCATTATCCGCAGTATAATTCAATCGAACACTTTGCGCTTTAATCGTAATGCCCCGTTCGCGCTCTAAATCCATTTTATCCAAAAACTGGTCTTTTTGCTCGCGATCACTCAGCGCACCTGTTTCTTCCAATAAACGATCCGCTAAGGTGGATTTACCGTGATCAATGTGGGCAATAATTGAAAAATTTCGTATATGACTTTGTGTACTCATAGAATAATCATCCATTTAAAATGAGCGCGATTTATGGCTGAAAATCAATCAAATGTAAAGAAGACAGTGATTAAGAAACTACCCTTAAAATAGATATTTAGGAAAGTATTCAAAAATGCTATAGACTAACTACCCCCCGTGTACTCATGGGGATGACAGAAAGCGCCTGTCACCATCGGATGTGATCCGGTGGTCTAGGCGCAACACACTGTAAAAACCCAAGATCCCCGGCTTATCCCCGAATGATTTAATCGGGGATCAATACCACCTCGAGGATGATAATGCGGACACTTCAAGGAACTGCCCTGTGATGGATTTTAATGGAACTGTTGAAAAATAGGCAATTTGTGGGGGGTTGTTCAAAAATACCTAGATTCAAGGCTTCCGCAAACCCGTAACTGGAGCGTACATGCGAGTACGTGAGAATTGCGGGTGTTAGCTAAGAAACACCGAAGATGGGCATTCCTAAGGGCAACCCCTTAATCTAAATTCTCACTTGCATAGCGATGCACATAGTCCAAGTAATTGGCATTTTCAACTAATCCATCACTTAGAAATTGAGAGTAAAGATCAGTCATTAATATGTCCCACATAGCATATGAAGAATACCCATTGGTTGTCGCTAACGTCGCTAATGCATCCAAACTCCGTTGTAAGGATGACTGATAATATGAAAATACACTCGTCCTATATTGCACAATGCATGGATCGCTAAGCAATGAACCGGTTAACAAGCTAGTCGCATGCATTATCCGGTCATGGCGACCCAGTTTTAAATAAATGCTCATTGCTAAATCACTCATTGGATATTTATCCGAACTACTAGTCGCCTTAAATGCCTTCATTTCGCAATAATGCGGTGAATTATGATAGGGATAATGCGAGGCATTACCCGCAACAATACCACTTCCGTCGCGCATAATTGAAAAAAGTGAAATCATATCCGGGAATCAATCATACATAGTTCGCGCAAATGCAGCCATATCATTGGAATGATATGGAGAAAATAGTAGATGATAAAATACTGCAATACTTGCAAACGGCAGATACTTCGCAGGCAATACTGAAATTTTTGTCCCATTGGAAATAAAATCAATGGCTGCGTTTTTTTGAATTTCACCTAGAATTTCATTATAACTGTTTTTATCCGATTGATTTGAAAATACCCATTGCATCAAACCAATATGGGGCGCAAATGAATGAGGAGATAGCACTGGTTGAATTTGTGCGGATAATTCATGAAATCGATGTTGTGTAAATGGATCTGTCCCTTTTAATGCCTGACCATTTCCCAAAGCACGTTGTATAATACAATGACGCAACGATCCCATTGCATCACACCTAGAGGTAATGACTGGGTTTGCTACGGCATGAGATGAAGGAAAAAGGGGGGTTAACCGAGGCATCGGCCCTGTTATTGTTCGCATAACACCCTACCTTGTTCATTATTTTATATCTTTGGTAAATAGGTATCGTAGCGACATTCAATCTGTCAATACTAAAAATAATTTTACCAACTGGATTTGAAATAGGATTTTTTTAGGGAATAGAGATTCAAATTATTTGAATCTCTATTCCCCCATGGCGCCATAATGCTGATTCGCAGCTTCCAATACTTCATGCCTGTATTGCCCTGTTTGAATACGAGGTTCTAAATCTGCCAAGACTTCTTTCTGTAATGACAACGGACGGTTATATAACCCAGTAACTTCACCAGGACTGGCCATTTCTGAATCCAATAGAAATTCAGAAAAGTCCCTTTCTAACGCAAGTTGAGGTTCGATAACACCTATTCTATTTGCCACATGATGAAATTCCGCACGCATGGCCTGTGCTAAGGGAAATGTGGCGGGCGCTTCTTGTACAAGTCTATCCAGTATATCGTAATATCGTCTTTGAATTGCACTAAATTGTGTAGTTGCTGTAGACGAACCTGATTGCAATTGATTTAATTCTGATGCGCAGGACTCTAATTCTACAATAATTGCCTCACTTACTTCTGCAGATAGTTTGAGCGCTTTAATCTCGCGAATAAATGTTCGAATCGACCTTGCACAAGCCTGATAGTATTGATTGCCACGCATTATAAGACCGTCAACTAATTCCTCAGTCGTCACATCCAATTGCCCGCCATTTCCAACAGTTTCTGCCATCGCACTATTACTCATGGCCGCGATCACTGCGCTGCCTTCTATTGCACCAATCGCCGCCCCTGAATACACGCCTGCACCTTGCAGAGCCAATGCCCCTGCACCCGATGAGTTCATGGATAATTGAACGGGTGGTCGTATTTTCACATTACCAGGCTTTACCGCCCTCACACCATGGCGAAGTCCCATCGCCGCAAATGCAGTGAGTAGCGCCATACTGGCATTTTCAATAGCTGCATCCTGATTATAATTGCTCGGATCTGTTAATGCGTGCATATAAAGCATTGCCCCAACCTCTGGTACGCTTTTAATCATATGCACAGTGCCTTGAATGATATTTCCTGCTAAATTTAAAATGCCTGCACCAGCGGCTGTTATCGGTTGATTATGCCTGCTAGCGGCTTTATTTACTTCCGCCCACATATGCCGCATGCCACCCACAAATAACCCTGCCGTTTGCTTGCTAAGCGCTGCATATGCCAATGCAGTATCACGAGTACTGCAAAGGATAGTATCGCTTATCGATGAATGTTCTTCCAGTCGAAGCAATGGATGAGTTTTGCCTTTATAGGAAAGGTCTGAACCTTTAACAGTGCATAGTTGACGATTAGGAATTCCGTCACGGGGGGCGGGTTTACATGTAATCACCATAATTTTCTCCCAGATGTAAATTGTCTCTTGATTATATTATCGGTTGATTACACTGAAAAGTTGCTCAATTATATTTTAAATATTATTTATATAAAATCCATAGAATAAACAATTAGAAATAATTATTTTTTTACAGTCGCATGAAGATAGTAAAATAAGCTCGCACCAATAAGCATCATGGCTATACTTAAAAACTGCCCCATACTAATATATTCAAATATCCCCGTGGATCGCTGAAAATCCTGTTCTCTAAAAAACTCCATTGCCATGCGAGTTAGTCCATAGCCCATCATACCAGCAGCCATCACTTGCCCCTTAATATGAATATATCGTTTGAGCCATAACAGCGCGCCAAACAATACGATACCGCTGGCAATTAGCTGGTAAAATTGGCTGGGGTGCCGCGGATCTGTAATCAATGCTGCCGCTTGAATAATTTGTCCGGAATCAGCGCCCACATACAATCGACTGATTAAATTGGGATATATATGTTTAATGACCTCAAAGGATTCATGCCCTTTGGAAAAAGGATCTGTAATCAATTGTAAATATGGATGTGATAGAGGTTTGCCTTGCGTGGTAAACATCATTAATCGATAAATATGATCCTGGGCATCAATAAATAGCGATCTGCCCCACCCGTCACGCAAGAAAAATCGCATGGCCCAAGGTAAGGCGCTGGATGCTTGCCTGCCAAATAATTCGCCATTAAAAAAGTTTGCTAAGCGGATAAATACCGGCACAAAACTCGCACAAATAGCCGCATGATCCATAATATGAAAATAGCTGAGTTTTGTTTTTCGGGCATACAAAAAAATACCCACACAAACTCCAATGATCGCACCATGACTGGACATACCTGACCAATTGGTAATAATTTGCAGCGGATGGGATATATAAAATTCCAAGTTATAAAATAACACATAGTTTAACTTTGCACCGATGAGCACTCCAATAATTGAAACAATAATAATGTCCACTGTCTGGTAGGATTTAACCTGCAAACTACCTGACCGTTGCCATAGTCGTAAACATGCATAACAAAAAATAAATGCCAGTATATAGGCTAGATAATAACCACTTAAAATAATGATGCCTTCAGTATTTGCAGGCGGAGATTTAAAAAAATGAAGCGAATTATTAAAATAGCTGATTAATACTGTGGTATAGTGAGACACTGTTAAACTTGGATGACTAAGTACTGCGAGCATAACATACCTCCTAAATTAATGAGGGAATTTTAAAATACCCACTATAATTGTCGAACCTCAATCAAGCGCATAATATCATTTTTCTTACCATAAGACCCACATGCAACAACAATGTGATCACCTTTTCGAAGTAAGTGAGAGGACTTGATCGTTTTTTCCGCCACAGAAAGGGTTTCATCCACCGTATCAGTGTGCGGCATTACAATTGTTTTCACGCCCCAACATAAAGACAATATAGTCGCTACATTTTCATCCTCTGTTAAAGCAATAATCATAGTTTCCGGCCGAATGGTACTGATAAATTTTGGCGCACGGCCAGTGCGTGTTGGCACAACAATCGCTTTTGCAGCAAGTTGCTCCGCAATAATACATGCAGAATAACTCATCGTCTGTGCTTGGTAATCCATGGCATCCAATTTAGGATCTGGAATCCATTCCTTATGCATTTCCTTCTCCGCATCCAATGCAATCGATGCCATCGCACGTACTGCAGCTACAGGATGTTTACCAATACTCGTTTCCTCAGATAGCATCACTGCATCAGTTCCTTGCCATATGGCATTTGCAATATCAGAGGCTTCCGCACGCGTTGGACGCGATGTCCGCACCATCGATTCCATCATCTGCGTCGCAGTAATCGCAGGCGTACTATACTTTCGGCACGCATCTAAAATATCTTTTTGAATGCCAGGCAGTTTATTAAATGGCATCTCAATACCCAAGTCCCCCCTAGCAATCATAATGGCATCGCTAGCCATGATAATACCATTGATATTTTCTACAGCACTGGGTTTTTCTATCTTTGCAATAATATTACTTTTCGCAGCATATTTTTTTAATAGTGAACGTAATGCAGTAATATCCTCTTTGCTACGCACAAAGGATAATCCAATATAATCGATATGTCGTTGCAAAATATTTTTCAACAATGCTCTGTCAATCTTTGTAATCGAATCGATGGGTAAGTCTACATCTGGCAGATTAAACCCTTTAAAGGATCGAAGTTCGCCACCTTGAATTACTTCACAACAGATCACACTATCTTTAACTTGTTTAACAACAACTTCCACCCATCCATCATTGAGGAAAATACGATGCCCTTTTTGAGCAATATCCGTCATTGTTTTCATAGGCAATGGAATTTGGTAGTCATCCTGCTCAGACTTCATACAGTTAAACTCAATGCATTGGCCGGCATTCAACTCAAGAACCTTCGTATTTAGCTTACCAATGCGAAGCTTTGGCCCCGGCAAATCAAATAATATACCCACATGTGAATGCATTGATAATGCAACTTTACGAACATTATCTACCATTTCCAAATGACTCTCAATCGTACCATGCGCGCCATTAATGCGAAATACCGACACACCTGCAAGAATAAGTTTTTTTATCATTGCGGGCGACTGGCTCGCGGGTCCAAGGGTTGCAATAATTTTTGTACGTTGTTTCATAATAGTATCTCCAATTTATGATGTCTAAAATATGATTTAATTGATAGCTAGTACTGCCCACAAAGTGAGTATTATTAAGCTTGTGCCATAGATTCACAGGAAAGCCAACAGTATAATCAGGCAATGCGAAAAATAGGAGTTTTGAAAGTTATTGAAAGTGTTCAAAAACGTCCACAAAATAAAAAAAGGCGATTAAAATCGCCTTTTTCTCAAATAATAATAATTAATAGGTTCAGACATAAATACGACTAACAAATTCAATGACTGAAACCCCATTCAACTAAAAATTGATCATCGCACCAATACCATAGGTGTTATTTTCAGGGTCAATATGCACTGTCGGCATCACAGCTGGATCATTATCTAAATCGACAATATCACCTTTAATCACTGCACTTCCAATAAGTGCACCCAAACCAAATCCAACAGCACCGCTAAGTATTGACACCACTGGCATCATGGTCTGGCGGCAACGACTTGTATTTTCATCTGAACTTCCACAACCCGCATATCCTGCACCTGCACCTGCAGCCACACCAATACCTGCGCCAATAACGCCACCTGCGAACCAATGAGTTTCTATAGCGAATGATGTGGATGAAATAAATAGTATCGATGTAATCAACAGGCTGCTAATCATGAATTTATACAGATATATCTTCATGTTACCCTCCTAGTCATTCAATAGCTATTGGACTTCATTTTCATGCCCAAAAGCTTGCTTGCGTGACAAGCGAATCTTTCCTGATCCTTGATCAACTTCAATGACTTTTACGACTACACGATCACCCACTTTTAGCACATCAGATACTTGATTCACACGCTCATTATCAATTTGTGAAATATGAAGTAGTCCATCTTGTTTTGGTAAAATTTCAACAAAAGCTCCAAAATCAGCAATACGAACGACTTTACCATTATAGTATTGTCCAACTTCTGCTGATGCAGTTAATGCTTTGACCATTGCCAATGCTTGATTACCGCTTTCTTGGCTTACTGCACCGACAACCACTGTACCATCTTCTTCAATATCGACGGTTGCACCAGTTTCATCGACAATTTTGCGTATATTTTTCCCGCCAGGGCCAATCAAATCACCAATCTTATTCACAGGAATTTGTATTCGAATTAGTTTCGGTGCATGTGGTGATAATTCTTCGCTCGGGGTACTGATTGTTTTTTCCATACAATCCAAAATATGCAACCTAGCATCCTTTGCTTGATTTAATGCCTGAGTCAGCACATCACGTGTAATACCGCTAATTTTGATATCCATTTGCAAGGCAGTAATACCCTCGCGCGTACCGGTCACTTTAAAATCCATATCACCCAAATGATCTTCATCACCTAAAATATCTGTTAACACTGCTTTTTGACCATCCTCTTCAATCAGGCCCATGGCAACACCCGCTACTGGCGATGAAATTGGCACACCTGCATGCATGAGTGACAATATGCCCCCACACACACTAGCCATTGATGATGATCCATTGGACTCCATAATTTCAGACACAATGCGTATGGTGTATGGAAATTCTTTATGCTCAGGAAGCACTGCACTAATCGCTCTTGCAGCTAATGTTCCATGTCCAATTTCACGACGACTTGCACCGCGAAGAAATTTCACTTCACCCACAGAATATGGTGGAAAATTATAATGAAGCATAAATTTATTATAATGCTCCCCTGTAATATTTTCAATCAACTGCTCATCACCTTTGGTACCAAGCGTTGTAGCAACTAGAGACTGTGTTTCTCCACGGGTAAATAGTGCAGATCCATGAGCCCTAGGCAGTAATCCTATTTGACAATCAATTGGCCGGACATCACATAATCCACGACCATCAATGCGTTTTTTCTCATTTACAATCATCTTGCGAACAACGGATTTTTTCACATCTGAAAAGGCTGCTTTTACTTGTACTGTCAAGCTATCATCATCTTCTTCAGCTACCAATTCTGATACAATCGCTGTTTTTAATGCATCAATTGCCGCATATCTGCTCTGTTTTTCTGAAATAGTCACGGCCTCTTTCATTCGATCACAAACCGCAGCGTTCACTTTATCGTATAATGTCGTATTATCGTCACAAACAGGTGCATCCCATTGTTCATTTTGGACTAATGCATGCAATTCTTCCTGTATTTTGATTACAGGCTGCATTTGCTCGTGTGCAAATATCAAGGCATCAATCATTACAGACTCAGGAACGATTTTTGCACCACCTTCAACCATCACGATGGCATCTTTAGTGCCTGCAACCATTAAATCCAAATCACCCAGATCACGCTCTTCCATACTTGGATTTATTATCAATTTACCATCCACACGTCCCACGCGAACACCTGCAATTGGGCCTTGAAATGGATATGGTGAAATTGTTAATGCGGCAGATGCACCGATGATACCTAAGAAATCAGGATCATATTTTTCATCCGCAGACATTACTGTGGCAATAACTTGTGTTTCATTAAAATATCCCTCTGGGAAAAGAGGACGAATCGGACGATCGATTAAGCGACTCGTCAGAATTTCACGATCTGTGGGTCGACCTTCACGTTTAAAAAAACCACCTGGTATGCGACCTGCGGCATACGTTTTTTCCGTGTAATCCACTGACAATGGCAAAAATGACTTATTTTCTGAGGCTTCACTTCGCGCTTGCGCAGTAACCAAAACAACGCTATCGCCATATCTGACAATAACGGATCCACCTGCCTGCTTAGCAATTAAACCTGTCTCAATGGATAGTTTATGTGAGCCTAATTGTACTTCTACTGTGTGTATCATAGGGTCTCCTCCCTTAACAACTTGTATAATGCAGATAAAAAGAAAACCTGATAACTTACAATAAAGCCTGCCACTAAGGGCAGGCTCTGTTATAAATTATCGGTTTTCTTAAATCTCATGGTATCCACATCATGATTATTATTTACGCAATTACTATTTACGTAAACCGAGTTCTTTCAATAAATACTTATACTGATCTTGTTTATGTTTTTTCACATATTTAAGCAATTTACGACGACGACCAACCATCATCAACAAACCGCGACGACTAGAATGATCTTTTTTGTGAAGATCAAAATGCGTTGCCAGCCCTTTGATGCGTGAGGTTAATAGAGCAATCTGAACTTCTGCAGAGCCCGTATCACCTTCATGTGTGCTAAATTTTTTAATTACATCTTGTCTTGATTCGTTTTTATGTTCCATAATGGTTAACCTCTTTAATAGAAATTACCCGAAGTGTAAAGGGAATTCCTTATATATTTGTCAATTTATTCAAGGCAATCATATATTCCACTGCCTGTTCTGGAGCAGATTTAATTACCTCTAAAGTACACGCCTGGTCAAGAGAAAAATGACCACTTTTCAATCGTCGTATATTGGCGGCATGTGCCCCACACATTAGATCCGCACCTAAATCGCGACATATACTTCTCACATATGTTCCTGTTTGACACGATAGCCGCATTCGATAGTGACTGCCCTTACAAACAAGCACCTGCAAATCATCGATGACAACGTCTACGGGGTCCAATTGAACCACATCTCCTGAGCGTGCCAGCTGATAACTGCGTTTGCCTTTTATTTTTTTTGCTGAAAAAATGGGCGGCACCTGTTTGATGCATCCAATATATGAAGGCAATCGATCTAACAGTCGCTCATGCGCATCATCAGGGACTGGTTTTGAACTAAGAATCTTTCCAGCGTGATCATCTGTATCTGTAGCTATGCCCAAGCATAAATCAAACTCATAAATCTTTTCTTTCCCTGCCAACACTTGTGCATATTTCGTCGCCTGATTAATAACCAACGGAAGTACGCCGGTTGCATCTGGATCAAGAGTTCCTAAATGCCCAACCTTTCGAGCCCCAATAGATCGTTTTACAATGCTCACAATATCATGAGATGTATATCCAATAGGCTTATCAATAATTAGCACACCATTATTCATGCACTGCATGCATCACCTTTTTCAACACAAGTTCCTTTACCTGATTTAAGGGTGCATTCACCCGAAATCCTGCGGCGCGCTTATGGCCACCACCATCAAAATGCGTTGCAATACTGGCAACATCCACATAATCCTTTGATCGTAAACTCACCTTAACACTACCATCCTTAAGTTCACGAAAGAATGCCGCAACTTCGACAGAATCAATGGCCCTAGGATATGTTGCAAACTCGTCAGACATTTCCTTTGTCGCGTGGCACTCGGATAACATTGCCTGCGTTACATCCATACTTGCATATACATCATTACACTGTAGGGATAATGATCCCAATGACATGGCAAGCAAACGCATGCGAGCAATGGGCTGAGACTCTTGCAAGCATTTAGCGACTTCCCATGCATTCGCCCCAAGTTCAACCAACTTACCTGCTGCATTTAGCACGGTCGCATTCGTATTTGGATATTTAAAAAAACCCGTATCAACCGCAATTGTCGTATACAGCGCTTGAGCCATTGTCGGTGTAATCGTCGCCGAATCATCACATAATAGTTCATAGATAATCATGCCAGTTGATGCAGCCCGCGAATTAATTCGCGCATAAGTGGCATCACTGTCATCCGTTTCATGATGATCAATACAAAAAGTAATCCCTTTGTGAGGCAATGATTCTAATTTTTTTGAAGATCTTGAAAAACGTGCACAATCTAACAGAATAGTAATATCAATAGGCTCTTCTGGTAAGGACGATGTAAAGCCAGCGCTGCCAATCAAAAATTTTAAATTATAGGGAATAGGATCGGCATTATAGTAAATCATTGTATGCCCCAATGAAGCTAAAAACTCACCTATCGCCAAGCAACTACCGACAGCATCACCATCTGGGCTATAATGCGCGGCTAATAAAATATGTTGGTTGTTTTTTTTTGACAATGCATCATTTAAATGATGCAAAAATAACTGATTATCCATAGGCGTTTATTAGGAATCCTCGTGAAATAAATTATCTATTTTTTGTTGAAGTGTAATGGTCTTATCATAGTAAAACTGCACTTCTGGCGTATATTTTAATCCAATTTTTTCACTTATTTGACGTTTAATAAATCCAGCCGCACTTACAAAACCTGTTTTAATCAGATCATGAGCGGATGTTTCTTCCATAACTGTATAAAAATATATTCTCGCAATGCGCAAATCTTTTGTCATACTCACACGTGTAACTTCTACATTTTCCAAACGCGGATCTGCAAGGTCTGTAACCAACATTTCTGTCATTAATCGATGAATGCGACTCGCCACACGCGGTGCACGATCATAGGATTGGTTAGAAGACATAAAACCCCTTAGCTTAGCAAACTGGCTGCCTTTTCTTCTATCTGATAGGCCTCAATCACATCGCCAGTTTTAATATCATTATAATTTTCAATACCAATACCGCATTCATACCCTGTTGTAACTTCTTTTGCGTCATCTTTAAATCGTTTTAGTGATGAAATTTTACCATCAAATACAACCACTTGATCGCGCAGCAGTCGACCTCTCGCATTTCGCAAAATCTTACCATCAGTGATATAGCAACCTGCAATAGTTCCAACCTTTGATACTTTAAAGACATCACGAACATCAGCAAAACCCAAATGAACTTCATTTTGTTCTGGAGCTAATAAGCCTTCCATAGCCTGACGGATTTCATCCAAGATTTCATAAATAATACGATATGTTTTTATTTGGATTTTTTCGCGTTCTGCAGCTCGTCTCGACTTACCATCAGGATGAACATTAAAACCCAGCACAATTGCATTTGAAGCACTTGCTAACATGATATCACTTTCAATAATACCACCCACTTGACTATGAATCACTTTTATCTTTACCTGTTCATTAGAAAGCTTTTCCAATGAATCACGCACAGCTTCTACAGAGCCTTGCACATCCGCTTTTATGATCAGATTTAATTCCTGCACATCACCCAATTGAAGTTTTTCAGACAGTTCTTCTAAAGTACTGTGAGATGATTTTGCCAATGTATTTTCACGATTTTTTTGATGGCGTTGCTGAGCAACTAATTTTGCAGTTTTATCATCTGTCACTCCGACCAATTCATCGCCAGCAATAGGAGTTCCGGAAAGCCCCAGTATTTCAACAGGTTTTGACAAACTCGCTTCTTTAATGGACTTGCCTTCATAGTCAAACATCGCACGGACTTTACCATCAAAGTCACCGCATACAATATAAGATCCCACAGTCAATGTCCCTTCCTGAATCAATACCGTAGCAACTGGCCCACGCCCCTTATCCAAGCGAGCTTCTATCACACTTCCTTTGGCTCGTACCGTTGGATCTGCTTTTAAATTCAGCATTTCCGATTGAATCAGTACCATTTCGAGCAATTGATTGATCCCTTCCCCTGTAATGGCAGAGGTATTCACACAAATGATATCACCACCCCATTCTTCAGGAATAAGGCCATGTTCAGTTAGAGATTGTTTCACACGCTCAGGCTGTGCTTCTGGCTTGTCAATTTTATTTATCGCAATAATAATCGGCACTTCTGCAGCTTTTGCATGATCGATAGCCTCGATAGTTTGTGGCATAAGGCCATCATCTGCAGCAACAACTAAAATAACAATATCTGTTGTTTGTGCACCACGTGCACGCATTGTCGTAAAAGCTTCATGGCCAGGAGTATCCAAGAAGGTCATTTTTCCTTCAGGCAAACTCACTTCATAGGCACCAATATGCTGCGTAATTCCACCTGCTTCTTTGTCCGTTACATTTGACTTCCGAATATAATCGAGCACCGATGTTTTTCCATGATCCACATGCCCCATAACAGTGATTATTGGTGGACGTGATTCTAAATTTTCAGCGGAGGCATGTGCGTCAGGCTCTGCCAATACTGATTCCTCTTTAAAGCCCACATGCTCAACTGTAAATCCTGCTTCCTCTGCAATCAGCGATGCAGATTCAAAATTAATATTTTGATTCACTGTCACCATTTCATCAAAATCCATCATTTTTTTAATAATATCCGCAGCTTTAATTCCCAATGATTGAGAAAGCATTGCCACTGTAATACTTTCATCCATGCGGATAACTTTCTTAATGGCTTTCCTCTCAGTCAATGGTGTTTTGCTGAAATCTTTACTTTTTCGTCGACGCTTTCCACCATGTTTTGGCTGAAAAACACGATCGACCTTGGTACTAGACGCAGCAACATCCAAATCAATCTCCTGCGCATATTGCTTCAACCCCCCTGCACGTTGAATATCTTCAGCTTCCATCTCTGCACGGCTCTTTTTTCGACGTGATAATTTTAATTTTTCCTGCCAAGCTTCCTTTTGTGCATCTGTACTGCCACTTGCCAATTTAAATTTATCAACTGAAGTTGTTGCTGTTTCTTTGGATTCAGTCGTCGCATTATAAGCAACTTTTTTGTCTTTATTTAAATGAATATGCCCAACAACACCAATTTTGCGTTCTACATCTGTAGGTGCTTTTAGATTTGTAGCCAGCATATCCACTTGTTTTTCTTTTATAGGTGCCGCTACTTTTTTAGGTGCATCAACCGTTACAGAGGCCTCAAGTTCAGACTTAGGACTAGTTCTATTAGTATCGCTAATAACTGTTTTTACTAGTTCTGGAACAACTTCACCCATAACAGGTCCAATACGAACAGCTGATTTTTCAGCGGGCATGACAGTTGTCGGCACACTATCTACTGTGGTTGTCACATCGTTTGCAGCAACTGTTGTCGTATTTTCTTTGGTCGTCTCCAACAACACCTCAGAAGATGCCGCAAGAGGAGGTGCAACAACTCGCTTTGCACGCCGTCGAATTACCGTTCCAGTTACACGTTTTTCAACCACATTTTCTGGTTTTGTTTCCTGTTTCATTTCTTCTGACATGAAAACCCCATTTGTTTTATATTACACTCACATTAATCATGCACGTCTTATTCACCTGTATCAGGCAATTCATCGATATCACTGCCAACCGTTACTTCTGATTCACTATTATCATCACTAGCTTTACTTAACTCAGCTGATTGAGCTGCAATTTCATTTTTCAATGCCTGCTGACGAACTTCTTCTTCACGTTGTTTAATTCGAACTTCCTCTTCACGAATACGGTCTGCAATTAATAATTCCGTACTCTTGCCTTCTTCCAATGCCTTTTTAGCTAAGTCATATATAGTTTTCAATTCTTCCTCTGATAGACCTGGCAATTGCACCAAACTCTCAAAATCTGCACCAGCAACATCTTCAAAACTTCTAAATGAGTGGGAGTATAAAATAATTGCAGTACTATCATCAACTTGTAGAACATCACATAATACTGCACGTGCACGTTCAACCAATTGTTCAATTTTAGTTTCGCTATATACATCGATATTCCAACTGGTTAACTGAGCAGCCAATCGGACATTTTGTCCCCGCCGACCAATAGCTAGCGACAACTGATCATCAGGCACCACAACTTCCATCGTATGTTCACGTTCCCGAATAATAACTTTAACCACAATAGCAGGTGACAATGCATTACATACAAATCGTGCAGGATCCGCTTCCCAAGGAATAATATCAATGCGCTCCCCTTTTAACTCAGTAACCACATTTTGAACACGTGAGCCTTTAATACCCACACATGCTCCCACCGGATCCACATCAGAATCTTTTGAGGTTACTGCTATTTTAGAGCGAACACCCGCTTCTCTTGCAGCGGATTTGATTTCCACAATACCTTCGCTGATTTCGGGTACTTCCATAGTAAATAAACTGACAAGTAAGCCCATATCTTTTCTAGATAATATGACTGATGGTGCACGTCCATCTTTATCTATTCGAAGGAAAAAACCTTGCAATCGATCACCAACGCGATAGTTTTCCAAATATACCTGTTCTTGACGAGGAACCATGGCCTCTGTACGACCCAAGTCAATAATTATATCGCCTTTTTCAAACCGTCGTACAACACCAGTAATCAACTCACCCAATCGATCTTTAAACTCTTCATACACAACAGCCCGCTCAGCTTCACGAACTTTTTGAATAATGACTTGCTTGGCAGTTTGTGCCGCAATACGGCCAAAGACGGATGGATCCATTTTTACACCAATGCTATCCCCATACTCTGCTTCTGAATCTAGCTCTTTAGCCTCATTAAGTAGCATTTCAATATTAGAATCAGACACCTCGCCTACCGCTGTTTTAAACTGAAACAACTCTATTTCACCCGCAGTTTCATTAAAATGTGCCTCTAAATCACCTAAATAGCCCCATTTTTTACGTGCTGCGCTTAAAAATGCATCTTCAATAGCAGTCACTAGCATATCACGGGGAATCCCCTTGTCCTTCCCTACCATATCCAATACTTTACCTAAATTTTGAAACATTCCTGAAGACATAATTCCTCCTCAAATCAATATACTCTCGCTTTAATTGCGAGTATTTAAAGTCTCTGGCCACTCAACAACATGTGCTTTTGCAAGCAGTGCATGTGGGATTGTATATTGCTCGCCATCCACTATTATCATTATATTATGATCGACCATCCCCAATAATTGCCCCTTATAATTTCGTCGTCCATCAATGGGCTCCGTTGTCTTTAATTGAATAATTGTTCCTGCATATTTTTGAAAATGCGCCTCAAATCGAATCGGCCGATTAATACCAGGTGAAGATACCTCCAGCGTATATGCACATGGAATAATATCCTCCACATCCAATATTGGATTAATATGACGAGATACCTCTTCACAGTTTTCTAAGACAATACCGGACTCAGAATCGATATAAATTCGCAATACCCAACGGCCCCCATCATTGATAAATTCTATTTCAACAAGGCCATACCCCATACTTTCCAGGATAGGAATAAGCATTTCATTAAGTTGATCTATAATTAGTTTATTATTCATAAAAAAAAAGGGCTCCTACGGAGACCCACTCGCATCGCATCAGAAATTCTGGCGCAGTATATATAAACAGATCCAGGGCGCAAGCGAAAAATCATATATTTATTAAAATAGTTAAAGTAGTGCGTTGTATTTTTCTAAGAGCCTGTTCAGTAGTATGGATAACGCCGAAGATGGACATTTTAAGGCACACACATTTCGCAAAATACTTGATGCCACAATTCACTTATGATAGCCATGATCCTCTTATGATATCAAAACTTTATATTTCATTAATCGCTATTTTGTATGCATTATTCATTCCCCTTAGTGGATGTAAAAAACAGCCCCACCCCCTTCCTATTCCGACACCTGAAAAATGGACAGGGCAGGACTATTTAAATGCCGCGCAAAATAACGCACTTGCAGTTGAGTTAATGCCAAAAAATAAAATTGCAAAGAATAAAGCGCAGCAAGGAATTCAGTTTGCCAAACAATGCATATTATTATTACCCAATAATGCAGGTTGTTATTACTGGCATGCGGTTAATACAGGATTGTATTATCAAATACGGATTATTGGCTATCAACGTGGGATTAAGCAAATGATTGCAGATGCCAATAAAGTCATTGTATTAGATCGTTATTATGCACATGGTGGCGCCCACCGAATGCTTGGGCAACTATACTTAGAGTTGCCACAAACAACAATTCATCCAGATGATATTACACGAAATATCGAACTGTCACTTAACTATTTACAAGGGGCAGTGACTCTCTCCCCAAATTTTCCCGAGAACAGGCTGCTTTTAGCACGCGCCTATTTAAAGTTAAATCAAATTCAAGATGCTATCGAAGAATTTACTCATGCCAAAGCTTTGGTTCTTGACTGGCAGGAAAATCCATCCTATTTAATATGGAAAAAACAGATCGAACAAATTGAAAAAAATTTAAATAATTTAATAGATTAAAAAAGGATCCTACAATGAGTGTTAACAAAGTAATAATAATTGGACGACTTGGTTCTGACCCTGAAAAAGTAGTCACCGGCACAGGCAAAACCGTAGCTAAATTTAGCCTAGCAACATCTGAGCAGTGGTCCGATGCAGGTGGACAAAAACAAGAGCGCACTGAATGGCATCGTATTGTAGTATGGGGACGCCAAGCAGAAACATGTGCTCAATACCTAAGCAAAGGCAGACAAGCATATATTGAAGGCCGTTTACAAACCCGTCAATGGGAAGATAAGGATGGCAATAAGCGCTACACAACAGAAATTGTCGCCCAACGCGTACAATTCTTAGGGTCAAATAGCAGCAATGCAGGTGCAAATACAATGTCTGCTGGCAATGATACCTCTCCAGGCATGCCGAGTTATGACTTCGAACCATCAAATGGCCCGGATGATGTTCCATTTTGATGATTGTTGAAATAGATATTCTAGAAAATGTTCAAATTGGCCCAGGATCTAGACATGCCTGGGCCATTATTTTTTTAATTGCGTAATGCCAGCCAATCACCAATGGGTTTTTTCTCCTTAGGCATATCAAATTGAAGTCCCACAGAAAAAAATGCTGTAAAATCAACAGACGGTCCAATACTTGTAATATCTTCTGAAAATCCTGTTTGCCATATTAAATTTAAATTTGGACTTATTTCAGCAATCATCCCCTTTACCCCCACCGTTACATCCAATGGCACTCCATCAAATGGATCCATTGACAACCCATGATATAAAGGAGTCGATCCAGAAAACTGTATAATGCCAGATATCTTTGAATTAAATGCAATCTCACCTGCCACCATATAAGCGAGCATTTGATCGAACATTAAATGTTCCAATTTACTATGTCCACCAATGACATAATATGCAGCATTCACATGTGCACTTATTTTTTTATAAGAAGCTTCAATCGCAAGCCCCAGACCAAAATCCATTCGACCACTGCCAAGCCCCTTACTGGGCATGCCTGTTGGAAATTTCAACTCTGCAAACCACGATATAGATGGCCACTTACTATCTTCACCAATTAATTGGTGTTGTAACTCCAAAACAATATCACCTAACCCTAAGTCCATTGATAAGAAGTCATGTTGCAACAGAGGATCTTGTTGAATTCGATATGAAAACTGATTATTGGGCACTGTATCTCGACCACCATTAGGTAATCCAAATGCATGATGATATCCCTGAATAAAGCTATCTAAAAAACCATTACCTGTATGATAAAAGGGTATTTGCAGACCCACTAAAATATCATCTTTAAACGCATAATGAACATACATCGACGTTCGCCATAGCTCCGTATCCACCAGCAATAAATTATCAGGACTTTGTGCCTTTTCAAAAACATTTGAAAAAGCCACATCCATGCGCCATTCCAAAATACCATGAGGCAAAGTCACTGCATGCTTAGGTGTTAAACCTAAATTTTGTAAATATAGCGGATTTTGATTCTGAACGGTTAATGGTCCAAGAAAGCTCTGTTTACTCGCATGTCCATCCGAAGACCATATGCTAAGTATTAGAACTAAAAAAATACTGGAACCCCATCGCGCAATTTGTTGCATTAATTTACTACTTTCTAAAACCTACATACATTGCAAGTAGCGGTCTGCATCAACTGCAGCCATGCATCCTGTGCCCGAAGCTGTTGTTGCCTGACGGTAAACATCGTCCTGACAGTCACCTGCAGCAAAAACACCCGGCACAGATGTTTCCATACTTGTTTTTTTCGTAATAATATAGCCGCTGTCATTCATCTCCAATTGACCTTTAAATATATTTGTATTGGGCTTATGGCCAATTGCAATAAACACTCCATCACAGGAAATATCCAACATTTCATTGGTTTGCACATTTTTCAAACGCACACCAGTCACTGAATTGCCCTCACTGCCCAATATTTCATCAACAACGCTATTCCACACAAATTCAATTTTTCTATTATTAAAACTTCTTTCCTGCATGGTTTTGGACGCGCGCAAACTATCACGACGATGAACAACAGTCACTTTTTGCGCAAAATGAGTCAGATAATTGGCTTCTTCCATTGCAGTATCACCACCACCCACAACAATCACATGCTTATTCTTAAAGAAAAATCCATCACAGGTCGCACATGCAGAAACCCCTTTACCGCGAAGAGTTTCCTCTGACTCCAATCCCAACCACATTGCAGATGCACCTGTAGCAGCAATGATCGTTTTTGTTTCAAACACTTCATTGCCCACACTGATAGTAAACGGACGAACATTTAGGTTAACACTTGCAACCTCACCACTTTTTATCGTTAAACCCAAGCGTTCTGCCTGTGCACGCATGTTCATCATTAATTCCGGCCCCGCAATAGGCTGAGAAAAACCGGGATAATTTTCCACATCTGATGTAATTGTTAATTGTCCGCCAGGCTGCATACCTTCTATTAAAATTGGAGATAAATTAGAGCGTGCCGCATAAATACCTGCGGTAAGTCCTGCCACACCACCTCCAATAATCACAACATTATGCATGTTTCCTCCTTGTGAAATGAGCTATAAATAAATATGAAAGGCATTCATTCTCCTTCACCTTCATATTAAGTGTTTACGCACACTGTACGAAGTACAAAAAAAAATCAATATAAGAATTTATTGATATCACGGGCATCATGACTACAAATCATATTTCAAAAAAGTGTTCAAGAATCAAACAGCACTGTTTAAGGTTTAAACACTTTTTCATCTGTATAAATTTTATTTTAGGAACTGCCATCGAAATAACAATTTGTAAAGTTATTCAAAAATACCTAGATGATAGGTAACCGTATGGAATTTCTGCTGCCCTTGGACACATCGAAAATGGGCATGTCCAATAGCAATCCCATAACTTAAGAAATGGCAAGCAAATTGCATTAGCCTCAAGGCATGATTTCAAATATATACAGTGCCTCTTTTTGCGGCATCGATGCAATGCCTATCTTAGTTGAAGTGAATATGAATAAAAATGGTCTGCCTAGCTGGAACATGGTAGGTCTACTAGAAACAGCGGTTAAAGAAGCAAAGGATCGCGTTGCTGCGGCAATCAGCAACAGTGGATTAAAGCTTCCATCACGCAAAACAATTATCAACTTTGCGCCCGCTCACATAAAAAAAAGCGGCACTCAGTTTGATCTAGCTATTGCTATTGGCCTTCTAGAAGCAAGCGAGCAAATCCACCTGCCTCCCACAAAAAAAATTATGATCGTAGGTGAGTTATCGTTAAGCGGTCGCATTCAACCCATCAATGGTGTGTTTTTAATGGCATTGGCTGCAAAAAAAATCCATGCATCTGGCATGGTAGTGCCTATGGAAAATGCATGGGAAGCAAAATTAGCTGGAATCAAAACAGTATTTCCAGCCGCATCTTTGGGAGAAGCCATTGGCTTGATACAAAATTGTCACCGATCACCAACTATTAAAATAGAACTTCCCTCACCTGAAAAAGAAGAGTCGCGCATGGATTTAAGCGATGTTAAAGGACAGCCCCTTGCCAAGCGTGGACTAGAAATTGCGGCAGCTGGTGGACATAATATCGCATTAAAAGGACCGCCTGGCACTGGCAAAACAATGCTCGCCAAACGCATGCCCAGCATTTTACCATACCTGACAGAATTGGAGCAAATCGATGTATTAAAAATTCAAAGTATTCATGGCGCTCTGGCAAAACTTGCTTGCATGCCTCGTGAGCGACCATTTCGAGCACCGCATCATAGTGCAAGCTATGCAGGACTTATCGGTGGTGGCAATCAACTGTGCCCTCGAATTGGCGAGCTATCCCTGGCACATCATGGCATTTTATTTTTAGATGAATTCCCAGAATTCAGGCGCGATGTCATTGAAGTATTACGAGAGCCAATGGAATCCGGCATTGTAAGAGTGGTAAGAGCCAATCTATCCATTGTCTACCCTGCAAACTTCATTCTTATCTGTGCATTTAATCCATGTAAATGCGGTTATTTAACCCACCCATCCCGAATGTGCACATGTTCATTACAAGATATTCGTCGTTATCAATCAAAACTATCGGGTCCACTGATGGACCGCATCGATATACATATTGAGGTTGGTCCACCCTCGCACAGCGCTATCATGAATGAGCACCCTGAACAAAGTGAATCTTCAATAGTCGTGCGAAAGCGTGTAAACGCAGCGCATAGTCGTCAACGAAATCGAAACAGCAATCATAAATTAAATGCACAATTGTCTGCAAAAGAGCTTATGCAGCATTGTCAACTCAGTATCAAAGATCGTCAGCTATTTAGCAAGATTTCACAAAAGTATCATCTATCCGCAAGATCCATGCATCGCGTACTTAAATTAGCACGTACAATTGCGGATTTGGATATTCAAGAAAAAATTACATTCTCTCATATTAATGAAGCCATTGGCTATCGGCCCAGTATTGATGATATTATTTAAAGAAAGTACCCACAAAATGAAACTGTATCGAAATTAAGATGAATCTTATTTATTGAAATCAAGTAAATTTTCTACAGGTGTATCCGCTTCAGGATCACTATCAGCCGCCTCTTGAAAACCAATTGATGCTTCTAAATGAGCGTCTGATTTTGAATAAGGACCAGCTGCTGACTCTGAAGAATCCAGAATGTCCTTTGTAATTTCTTGATGATGTTTTTTGGCTAATTCCTGTTTTGCATCAGCAGCAATGGCATCGGCATTTGCCGCAATACGACGATCTTCAATAGATGCATTTCCTGCATTAGCAGCAGCTTTCGCGCGCGCCATTTTTTTGATGGTTTCCTCTGGGGTGGCTGCTTTTGACGTATCAATAGACACCTTTGCACCAATGACATACAGGGCCCCATCAGGACCTCGTTCAAATTCATATTGAACACCGCTTTTAACAACACCTGCACCCTGGGATAATCGCATCTGCTGGGCAGAGCGAATATCACGATCCATACGTTGTAATTCTGCGACTTGTCGCTTTTCATCGACATTTAATTCATTTGATTGTGTCGCATGACTCGTAGATTCATTATCATTCGATGAATTTGGCAGTACTTGTTTAGCATCCTCGGATAAAGAAACATGGTCTGTTCGTAATATAGCATTTTTATTCAATGATGTTTTTGATGCATGTGATGATTTATCAGAAGACACTGATTTTGAGGATTGTAAGCGAGCATTGGATCTATTAATTGATCTTATTGACATAGCATACCTCCCCTTCAACTATTACTAACGGGCCTTAAGCGGCACAACTTTAATGTTTTTTACATTTTAATAACTTTGTCAAAACTTCGCTTGACCCCTTATTTAAAGGCTGTCAAAAGTAAAATATGAGCATTACACTGATTTCAGGAGATATTGGGACAGGAAAAACAAATTACTTGCTAAATAGAATGCAGCCTCAATCTCAACTGAATGCAGGCATGTTTATACTACCGGATGACAGCAAGGCGGAACAATATCGCAACAAAATATCCACTGAAAACAATCAAGCCTGCATGCTTGGTGAAAGAGCAGTGTCATGGCAACGTTTTTGCTATTTGCTTGCCTCACCTAAGCAGACAGTTTTATCCAGATTTCAATCACAATGGATCATCTTTCACTATTTAACGTCCAATTCACTTGTTTTTTTTAATTCAAAATATCCCTCTTATGCGCTGGCGAAGCAGATTACAAATACAATTCTTGCACTAAAGCGTAATTTCATTGATTTTAAAACGTGCCATCATATTTTAAACACGCGCGGCAGTAAAAAAGAAAATGACTTGCTCACAATTTTTAAACTCTATACCGCACATTGCCATGAAAATAATTTAATTGATACAAGCGATGTGTATTCACTCGCATATCAACGTATTTGCGAAAAGACATCAAGACCCACGATCTTAAACAATCCATTATTAATAGATGAATGCATTTTTCCAGAACCTGGCCAAGTAAAAATATTACAATGTATTGACACACATTATCCACACACATCGATTTACATCGCATGCCCAACGTCAAGCATACATACACTATACCAGTCATTTCTCTCACAAAATCTAGAATATTTAAAATCATCTTTTAACAATCATACGCATACCCATTTACCAAATATCCCTGCACATACCCCCCAATGCAAGCTCCACATACACCGTTCATCCCATCAAGAAGCCTTGGCATGGGCAAATTATTTATCAAAAGAGAAAAAAACACATACGATTTTTTTTGAGAGGCAATCAGAATTACCCACATTAATTCAAAACGAATGGGTGCAACAAAACAATTTAAATGCAAAATATAGCCCCACAATAAAAAATGCTTATGCATATATATTGGAAAATATTTTGCAATATTCTATCCATAAAACAGAAAGTATCGAAACATGGCAAATAATTTGCCATCAATTTCTACAAACATTTTTATTACACTATGATAGCCCTGCTATTGATTTACATGCGGAAAAAACTGATTATACGGCCAGAGCCCTAGCTACAATTGCTCGTATTGACTCCGCAATCAAAATGATCGCTTACAGCGCCACCAAGATAGATCTCACACAATTAAGCAGGTATACATTTGTTGAATTATTAAGTGAAGCCTTAACTAACAATAACTCGCATGATGGATTTAATCATACACCACACATTGTATCCAATTTATCTTCCGGGCTATGCACATCAGTAGACATATCTATTATTCCAGAATGCAGTGATAGCAATATCCCTGGAAAGCAGTCATCGCCGATTTTCTTTAATGATTTTGATCAACTTAGCCCTCTGCCTGACAAACGCATTGAACAAATTTTTCTTACTAAAGATAAAATAAAAGCAATGTCCAGATATCATTTTGATACGATTCTACAAAAATCCAAACAAATTTTATTCTCTCATGCAATAATAAATCATTCTGGCTCTGAAATGGCAATATCGCCATGGATACCAGATAACACGTCTTATCATTATATGAACTTACAAATGCGACACATTAACTTTGAGCATGAACACGGTCATAATCAGCTGAATCAAAATGCTCAAATTGCACTGGAAAGACATTTACAAGTAACTCAAACACCTGAGTTTCATGCAATAATTACACATCCTGACGCTAAAGAAATAATTTACAATCGGTTTCATGATACAATATACAGTCCCAGCACACTTGAACGATTTGCATCATGTCCCTTTATTTTTTTCATAGAGAAAGTTCTTAATTTAAATGCACCTGATGAGATTACCCCAGATTTGAACGCTAGAAATAAAGGAACTTTATTCCATGCTATTTTAGAGTACTTTTTTATTCATCATACAAAACTCGCAAAATCATGTATTTTTGATTTTAATAAAACAGCATTGCTATCCGCTCTTGAGGATAGCATTTCCAATGCATTACATTCACATAAAGATATTGCTGAGCAAATAGACATTGCACTTCATGCACAGCAAATCCAAGTATTAACGCAGATGGCCTGGCATGTGATCTGTATGGAAATAAAACAAGCAGCTGAATTAAAAAATCCCCTTTGGCCCTCTTTTTTTGAATGGTCATTTGGAACAGACACTGTTCCGTGCCTAGAAATTCCTTCAAAAAAAGGATATCGCATACGCATTCGCGGACAAATAGATCGAGTCGACGTAGATGATCAATCCACTTGCTTTCTTATTGTCGACTATAAAACAGGTGCGGTTGGATCCATAAAAAAAGACATTCTCCTTGGAAAAAAATTACAATTACCGCTATATACCCTTGCAGCAAGTAAACATCTTCTCCCTAAAGCAATGCCTTTAGGTGGTCTTCTTCTTGACGTCAAAGAAAATGAAAAAATTCATGGATTTGTCCGCAAGGACTATAATACAAATCATTATAATGTTGGAAGATGCCGATCTGCGATGACAGATGACGATTGGCATGCCTGCATAGATGCTGCATTAAATGCATGCCAAACATATGTTGAAGAAATATGCAGCGGAAAGTTTCCCATTCAAACAGACAAACAATGCCCCATGCATTGTGGATATTCAAATATCTGCAGGAAATCATATGCCTAAATTAACACAAGATCAATTAAATGCCGCGCATTCTATAGATAAATCAATTGCGGTAATTGCAGGTGCAGGCTCTGGAAAAACAACGGTTCTGATTGAGCGATGCAAACATATTATCGGCGACAATCCTGAAAAACTCAGCAATATGCTCATCATCACATTTACTGAAAAAGCAGCCAAAGAATTAAAAAATCGCCTACAAAAAATATTGCCTGAGACACATCATCATCACTTAGATAATGCGTGGATAGGTACATTTCACTCATGCTGTGCACGTATTTTAAGAGAGCACTCCCCACTTATTGGCATTCAACCCTCATTTGAAATACTGGATGAATCCAGTATCCGACTATTAAATACTCGATTAATTACGCACACATTACTTACACTGATGAAAAACGATGATCCCTCTACTCAAGCAATGCTCGACCAGCTATCATTTAAAAAGGTCGCAATGCTAATGGACGAGCTCATGCAATTTCGTTGGCATGCATCACAGGAAATCATGATTAATAATGATGATTCCGATGACAATGATATTCGACATCATTGCAAAAATATATTCTCAAAAACCTACTCCGCATTGAATAGTAAGTTACTTGAACGTCAAGCTATGGACTTTCAAGCATTAGAGATAAATACATTAACTCTATTTAAAAAATATCCTGAAATTACTAAAAAATACCAACATCTATTCCAGCATATTCTAGTCGATGAATTTCAAGATACCAATGACATACAATATAGCTTTATTACGCATTTATTCAAAAATAACGTCAACACACTATGTATCGTAGGTGACCCAAGGCAATCTATTTATAGATTCCGAGGTGCAAATGCACATTGCTTTCATAAGGGATTGAATTTAATTCTTCAAAACAATGGCAAAATCATTGAATTGTCCGATAATTTTCGCTCTGCTATTGGCATTGTCGACTATGTTAACTTATTTCAAAAAGATCACGTTGAGCCCTTATTTGGACAAAGTGCATCCTATATTACTTCCAGTAAAACTGGAATGAAGGCGTTTAATACGAATAGCAAGACAACTCCACCAGTTGTTCATTTAAAAATAACTATGGATGAGAAACAATCCAGTCAATATCGCCGCCATCATGAAGCACATGCGATTGCAGTGTATATTAAAAAACTAGTTTCAATGAATTATAATTATTCAGATATCACCTGCCTATTTCAAGCCCTTACTAGCACGCATATTTATGAGCATGTATTTAAAGAGCATCAAATTCCTTATCGAATTAGCGGCGGTGCTGGGATATTAAATCATGAAGAAATATGCGATATAATCCTAATCCTAGAATATGCCGCCAACCCTGACAACGTAATCGCATTATTAGGGCTAATCCGATCGCCGCTCATCGGATTATCTGACAATGAAATTGTTATTCTTGCTGGAAAAGATGGTAAACAATTAAAAAAATCCATTCAAAATAATCCTAGACTATTTATTTTAGAAAAAATTTCACGCTATGCAGCAATAATGCGACCATCTGAACTTATCAGATATACACTTAGCGAAACAGGGTATGAATTAATTTGCAATGCAATTGATTCCTCGTTTAGCAAGTCAGCTGCCATCGAGCGTTTTCTTGGATTCATCGAGTATCATGAGGATAAAAATAATTTATCCCTAACAGCCTTGATTGAGTTCATCAATAACCTAAAAGATAAAGATGCTCGTATTTCAAATCCGCCTGTATCCAGTGAATCCAGCAATAGCATTCATCTGATGACAGTGCATGCTGCAAAAGGACTTGAATTTCCAATCGTCATACTTCCTGAATTATTTCGCAATCAGCATAATACAGGAGGCGATTGGCAGTATGTGCGCAATCATGGCATAGGTTTTAAATTGCAACACCCTGAACGACCCTTTGGCAAACGTGTTGAAAGCCTCACTTACAAAGAACTCCACTGCACAGATAAAGAAGAAAATTGTGCAGAAATAATTCGCCTACTCTATGTTGCCATGACGCGCGCACGAGAAAGCCTTGTTTTACCCGTGTATGATCAAATAAAACGCTCTGGGTTGTGGCATAAATCTATATCCGCATTGGAAGCCAATATAATAGAAAAAGAATATTACCAACCTCAGGCAGCAAGTGATACGAAAATTTTAACGCCCAATATACATTTTAAAAATACTGTGGATAATCCTTTAAAGAAATTTAAGCCACAATCGTTTTCAGTATCTCAACTGGAATGTTTTTTTAGATGCCCTCATGAATATTATTTAAGATATGAATTAGGTATGCCTGAATCACTTCCTCAACCAAGAAATTCACAGTTTGAAAAAAAATCTAAAATCCCTGCAAATGTGTTTGGAAGTATTATTCATAGCTGTGCACAACACTTTAATGGAAAGTGGCATAATGACATGAATAACCATATTGCAATGGCTTGCAATGATTTACAAGTTATTGCAGACAAACAATTAGTATTGGAAATTAAAAAGCTATTTCAGCAAACAGAATCATTGTCCATTAGCAATATGTGGCAATGGAGCGACGGTTACAGAGAAGTGCCATTTCAATGGAATTTTAACGATACTTTTATTAATGGAAGCATTGATTGGTTAATTGTCGATAACGATGAACATATACACATTGTTGATTTTAAAACCGATCGTATTGATAAAACGCAGGTGCATGAAAAAGCGGCAGAATACAATATGCAAATGATATGCTATGCCCTAGCCCTGCATCATGCACTTAACCAACCCATTGCAGAAACAGTATTGGTATTTCTACACGCCCAATACGTAGTACACACAGCTTTTTCAGCGAACTGGCAGGCTCACTCAGAAAAAATGGTCTCAGATATCATCACAAAAATTCATGACAAAAATTTTACAACAACCATTGAAAACAAACCCTGCAAGCGATGCCGCTATGCGCATAATAAATTCTGTCAGTTAGGAACCTGCCCTTAGAAATGAATAAAATTATTTATTTGTTAATTTAGAGATCGCCTCTTTAGCAAACTGTCTAACATCGCTATTTTCATCCTCTAATAACGGTTTAATATATGGAATTGCACGCTTATCGCCGAGTTTTCCCAAAGCTTTTGCGGCATCCGCACGAATATGAAAATGCTCATTTCGTAATAATCGAATAATCTTTAAAATAACGGATTTATCGCCAAGATCACTCAATGCAAAAATCACAGCAAAGCGAATATCATTATTCGGATCGTTTAACAGTGCTCTAAGATGTGAAATAGCTCGTTTGTCGCCAAGTCGACCTAATGATTTGATGACTGCGAGGCAAATAGACTTATCAGTATCGTTTAATATCTTAACAAGATGTGAAACAACGCGCTTATCACCAAGCCGACCTAAAGCCTCAATAACAGCAAGACGAATATCATTATTCGGATCGTTTAGCAGTGGTCTAAGATGTAAAATCGCACGCTTATCGCCAAATCGACCCAAAGATTCGATGACAGTGAGGCGAACAATAGTATTTGCATCGTTTAATATCTTAACAAGATGTGGAATCGCACGCCTATCACCCAGTTTATCTAAGGCCTCAATGGCTACAATGCGAACGATCACATTCGAATCGTTCAACCATAATATAAGCTGCGAAACTGCGCGTTTATCGCCAAGATTGCCTAGGCCCTCAATGGCTGCAATGCGAACACCCACATCTGGATCGTTTAGCAATGGAATAATCTGTGACACAGTATTCTTATCACCCAGTTTACCTAAAGATTCAATAACAGCAATGCGAATACTCGAATCCGGATCGTTCAACCATAATATAAGCTGTGAAGTAACGCGTTTATCACCAATACTTCCTAGGGCCTCAATGGCAGAAATGCGGACACCCACATCCGTGTCATTTAATAACGGCATAAGCTGCGAAATAGCGCGTTTATCGCCAAGATTGCTCATAACCTCAATGGCAGCAATACGAACACCCGCATCCGGATCATTTAGTAACGGCATAAGCTGTGAAATAGCGCGCTTCTCGCCAAGATTGCTCATAACCTCAATGGCAGCAATACGAACATTCATATTCTCACTCATTGATAAAGCCTTGAGTTGTGAACTAAAACGCTTATCGCCAAGTTTACACAATATGATAATTGCAGATTCACGAAAACGAGATTTATCGCTTTCCAACAAAGGAATAAGGTATGGAATTGCACGTTTATCGCCAAGACTACCTAAGGCAATGGCTGCATCACGAGCACGAGATTTATTGCTTTTCAACAATGGAATGAGGTATGGAATCGCACGTTTATCGCCAAGACTACCTAAGGCAATGGCTGCATGTTCTCGAGTACTAGATTTATCGCTTTCCAATAATGGAATAAGGTATGGAATCGCACGCCTATCACCAAGTTTACCTAAGGCTTTAATGGCATGTCTTTTAGCATGTGACTTCTCATCCTTTAACAATGGAATAAGGTATGGCACCGCACGTTTATCGCCAATATCCCCCAAGGATCTGGCAACTAGCCATCGAACAGTCTTAATATCCTTTAACAGTGGAATAAGGTATGGCACCGCACGCCTGTCACCAAGTGTTCCCAATATTTTGGCAACGCGCTTTCGAACACGTCCGTCATCATCCTTTAACAGTGGAATAAGGTATGGAATCGCACGCCTACCCGCAATCAGTACTATGGATTTGGCAACTAGCCATCGAACATCCCTATCACTATCTTTTAGCAATGGAATAAGGTATGGAATCGCACGTTCATCGCCGAGATTACCCAAAGCTTTGATTGCCGCAATGCGAACATACACCTTCGGATCATCTAATTGTGAAATACGTTTTGCAACGCTATCATCACCCTTTGGTGTCGCAGAGATCTTTGACGTATTTATTGAGCTAGCGATTCGTTTGGGGCAAAATATGCCAGGCATTGATTTCTTTGCATAACAATGAAAAGTAGCCGCATTCACTGCATGAAAACAACTCTGTCCATGTTTTACTTTCAACGATATATCTCGAATGCATTGCTCTGTATTGGACTGTGCATTACAAAATTTACGAATGTTAGATTTAGTTTGTTCATTAATACGTGGTGGTAACATAGGCAATACTCCTCTTAATTCTAGTTTATGGGGTTGTTCAAAAACGCCCATCTTCGGTGTTTCCCACTGCATCCGCAACCCTCACGTACTTGTATGTCTAATGATTAGTTACAAGTTTAAAAGTATCGGCTTCATGGGTGTTTAACAAAATCGTGTCATTGCGAGAGAGCCTTTAGGGCAGCGAAGCAATCCAGGCATTGATGCCTTATAAATGAGACTCGGACTTCGACTACGCTCAAGGGTACCACTTAAAACGGTTTTACTTAGGACACCGGATTGCAGTTAAAAGCCAAATATTCTGGATTGCTTCGTCAGATTTCATCTGCCTCGCAATGACGCTGTTGTACGATCCGACCTGCGGGTTTGCGGGAGACCTTAACAGCTAGCAGTCGTATATTTATACGGATGCTAAGTGCTAGTCGCGTTTAAGCATGAAACCTTTCGTAGTTCAACAGAGGTTAGGCAATCTGAGTATTTTTGAACAATCCCATAAATTATCCATTTTTCAACAGTCCCTTTATGAAACTGCTCAAAAAACTGTTTTTCTTCAGCACTGCTGCAGCAAATCAAATCCAGATATATAGATCCTCGTTGAATTTGCTTCAGTAGTGCATTAACAATAGCTGTTATAATTTAACTATTAAAATGAATTTGATTTATGAATGGCCAATGCAACTAACTGTGATTTATAAAGAAAAAAATCCCAGTCGCCCCACTCATTAGAAGAATGCAATCCCTGACCGTTAAGCCCCAATGAATCAATGGATGCATGTAAGCCCTTGTTGATCAAAAAGTTTTGATCCGATCCTCCACCTGAAGAAACCGCACCTAGTTCCCTTCCCAAAGACTTGCTAACTTCGGCGAGGTTCAAATACAATTGCTTATTTTCCTTTGTTGCTCTAATGGGGGGTCGATTTCTAAAATGCATTGAATAGCTTGAACATCGACCAATATACGGATTGCACTGCATGGCACCTTCTATAATAAGCGTCACCTTTTCCTTGATTGACTCTATTTCTGACGCATCCCAATGCCTGATTTCCACAGAAAGTTTTGCATGACATATCGATCGATTTCGAGCAGCATTCGCATTAACCTTTATAATGCCCGAATTTCCTGTAATGCCATTTTTATAATCCGTTAATGCATTAATATGCGCAGCAATCCTAAACGCAATATTGCCAGCATCGATAGTTTTATGATGAGAAACACCCGTATGTCCTGATATACCATGAATATTGATATCAAATGCTAAAAGACCTTTTCGTTCTAAAGTGACACCTCCCCCAGACGATGCAGTTTGTTTGCCAGCTTCAAAAACAAATCCAATATTATGTTGTATTGCTTCTGATTCAATTAGCGCACGACTTTTTTCAGAACCCAACTCTTCATCACTATTGAGTAAAACCGTAACATGCCGATCCTTAAGGGACCCAGACTCATATAAAGCCTTAAGGGCGGTCACCATAATGACCAATCCACCCTTCATGTCAGCCACACCAGCGCCATACACTTTTCCATCTTTATATAAAAAAGAGGGTTGAAACTCGCTAATCAAAGGAACAGTGTCAGTATGACCCAGAAGAAGTATTTTTTTAGCATGGGGATTTTTAGTTCGAAATCGAGCAATGGTTACGCCCTCTTCCGGATACTCATCAATGGATGCACCTAACTTTTTAAATTCTGTGGCTACAAGTGTACGCATTTTTTTATTTCCTTCGATATCGTCACGATGCGAATCAGTCTCAACCCACTTTTTAAGCAATGCTCGCCCTCTTGAATTAACCATTTCAGATGATTTAATTGGATTATCGCCAAATCCAAGATGCGACAATATATGTGTGTCACTGGCAGTTAAATCAGTTGAAATTGTCGGAGTTCCTGAAATCATTAATGGCGGTTGCAGCAATTTTTTGGTTTGCTCAAGAGTCCGTTTTAATGGACTAAATTGATTCGACCATTTCACATCAATTTTTCTATTAAGTTCTTTTGACAAAAAACTATACGCCTCCCTTTTCTCCTCATTTTCTGCAAATGGGTGTTTTTTCGGAAGCTCCTCTGGATTTACACATTTTAGTTTTTCTGGAAACTCACATGCGGGGTTCTTTAAAAAACTGTTCACACTTGCTGAATTTAAATACGAATTAATCATCTTTTTCTCCTTTTTGTGCCAAAATGTTCATTTCGTATGCAGTCTCTTCTGTTCGTTGGCATTGTAATTTACGGTTTGAAAACTATTTTTAAAACCGCAATATTATATAAAAAAATATTTTCAATAGTTGAACGCAACTTTAGTTAAAAAAATGGAGAAAAAAACATGCACGCACTAGGCATGCCTACTAGACAAATAAAAATTTCAGGATAAACTTCACCCATGAACTATTTTAAAGAAAAAGGATTGTTATGGTTTGGAATGCTCTTTGCTTTTGCACTTGTGCTTATCATTGTTTCATTATCATGGAGTAGGCTTGTTCATTGGGAAGCTAGTCATTATGGCAAAGAACTTGTTGAACGACTGCGAACAGTTATATCTGAGATTGATCATGACGTTGATTTTTCATTTACGCCAACTCTTTATAATTATTTACATCAACAACCATTGGCAAAACTTCATTTAAACAAAAACACGGAAGTAACACAATTTGTGAATCGCATTGTTAATCGTATTTCAAATTGGCATGGTGTGGTTTCCATGTTTACGGATTGCCCTGAAACAAATAAAGCCCTGTGCTATGAACGATTTGCTTTGAAGACTGCAATATATAAACCGATTATTCGAGAAGGGTATGATCCCAAAAGCCGTCCGTGGTATATTGCCACTCGTTCGCATACAGATTGGATTGTACTTAATTTTATGATTCGCTCTAGCAGTCGAGAGTCCGGTTATCCGACAACATGGGGGATTGGCATTGTTAAACACATTTTAGCTGATTCTAGCGAGGAAATAGAACTCACAAAAAGAGCCTCACACAAAGAAATATTTGCCACACAATTAAAAAATGAGCACGGAATTTGGCTTTTGTTAAATTTTGCAACATCCAATCTTGAATATATTAAAGGAGAAAAAACAGTACCTGACTTTCCATTTTTGAACATGCTCTATGCGGGAAAAACACATCCATTTCAAGAATTTGATGTTTATTTTAGAGCCATTCGTTTTTCACCAGCAATGTTGGCTCAAACAAAACCATTAAAAACAACCTGTGATGTGATAAAGAAGTTTAAAGGACTGTCCTATCAGGCAGATGTTGTTTGCCAAGCTAGCGGTGAACCTATTCATTTTTTATTCACAAAAAAATATGACCATCCCACTCATTTTATTATTTTAGGTTGTTTTGGGTTGATTCTATTATATGGTTTTTATTATTTTCTGTGTTTTGTATATCAACAAAATAAGACAATCGAAAAAAATCGGCAAAAACAAAAATTAAAAAAATGGTTAGAAAACATCCATCAGTTCCCAAAAATTGACAATCACGTATTATTGCCTTTATCAAAATCCGCTTATACGGAATTTGTAAAAGAAACCTACGGGGGATTTCCTCAGATGGCTCGCGCAAAAGGCTTTGACCTAAATCACATTTACCGAGTCAATCGTAAGTTTAAGCATGCCCAGTTTATCGTGTTTAAATATGATACAATCAAAGAAATGGTAGGATCCTACTCAACTGACGAATCCAATGAGCAAATCAGAAAATTACTAGTAAACTCAGAAATACTTCAACAAGAGATAAAAAAATCATAAAAAAAGGCGCTTATAATAAGCGCCTTGCTAACAATATTTTAAGAAACTGTTTTAAAATATCCCTATAATTTTACTTCTTTACCCATACTTCCTTAAACGATGCACCGTCTGGGCTACTCATTGTTAATTTTTGTCCAGACACTGTGATTTTATTATCATGACTATTACCGACGTAGTTTGGCTTATAGGCATATTTAAATGTGGTGGTAAATAAATCACCATTTTGCTTAAGATCTCCAATATAATATTTTTGAACACTGCCATCTGGCGAACGATATACGCGTGTCATAGTATTATTATCGATCACCATCATTCCCCACCAATTTTGCATATCCGCCTTACCAGATTTTGCACGGGATTCAAACTGATACACACCATTTAATGTGTTGGCAAATGCCAATGACGACATCATTGCAATAAGTAATGCCATGACTACCGGGCTCAACATTTTTCTCATACTGCCTCCTTGTCTAAGTTGAAATTCAAATATCGATTCATTGTACAAAAGTCAATTTATTCTGGAATAATTTAAGGACACTCACTTATTGAAAAATATTATGTTTTCTTAAGTACAACTATCCGAGATAATGCTAATAAAATAAGACCTGCAACACACATATAGGCAAAGCTATTTCCAAATTGCACAAACAATGTTTTCATATTCAGCAATGGCACTTTCGCAATTAGAAGAGCTGAATCAAATAGACCCGATTGATTATACAATTGGCCATCAGGAAAAATAACAGCTGATACACCGGTATTGGTTGCGCGCACCAATGCACGCCGTGTTTCAACTGCGCGAAAAATACTCATTGCCAATTGCTGATATGGTGCACTGGTTTTGCCAAACCAAGCATTGTTTGTAATATTTACCAATACTTGTGCATTGTTTTGTACATGTGTACGCGCAATATCTGGAAAAATATCCTCATAACAAATTAACGGGCCAAATAAAAATCCCGGTGCACGCAGCGGCGATACATTCGTTCCTTCAAAAAAATCACCCACTGGCGCTGTTAACTTCTCCAAAAAGAAAAAAAACTTCTTCAATGGCATATACTCGCCAAACGGTGTTAAATGCGATTTATGATACTGTCCGATCATATGCCCATCCGCATCAATTAACATACTACTATTATAATAGCGATTATCCGCATCTTTCCAAATATTCCCAAAGAAAACTGATGTATGCTTCGGATTACCATGAAATCCAAATGTGCGCATTTGCCATGGATCTGGATTATTTTGAGGCGACACTACCGAAGTAAACGATGTTTCCGGCCATACAACAAGGTCAATCGTATTTAAATCAACATCCGATATTAATGCAGCGTGTTTTTTTAAGTTAATATATCGATTTTGATCCAGCCATTTTTCATCCTGAGGAATATTGGCCTGCACAAGCGCAATTTTTGCAATATCTGCCTGTGCAATTTTGTCCTGAATATCATTCATTCGAAAATAACCATACCCCAACACACTACCAATCAATATTACTGTTAATATAAGTTTTAGCTTCAACATTTTAAATCGTGATTGTTGCCAATACAAGATACTTTGAGCTAAAAATACATTTATCCAGACAATAAAAAAAACAATGCCATAAAACCCTGTAATATCCGCAGTTTGAATTAACAATGGATAATCAAATAATGCCATGCTTATATTGGCCCAAGGAAAACCGCCAAAAGGAATATAGGTACGCAACAGTTCAATAGCTGTAAATGCCATTGGCAGCAAAATCAGTTCATCTGCGATTTTTTTACACGATAGCCATCTCATTATAAGTGGCGCCATGGCCAAAATTGCAGCCATCATAATGGATAAGCTAAGTGCCAAAATTGCACTCAGCCATAATGATATATGACCAAATACATGTGTTGCATGCGCAGTCCAATAAAGTGAGATTCCAAAATAGCATGTAAAACTAGCAAATGATAATAAATACGCTCGCCTCACAGATACATTTGCAATTGAAATATAGAGTGGAATTAATGAAAAAAAACTGATCCAACCCAAATTGGGCAAATGAAACTCACCAAATCGCATGGGAAATGACAATGCGACTAAAAAACCCGATAGCACTGCCAATAGTAATTGTCTTTTTTTACTCATATGAATTTTCTCCTCGGAAGGTGTATAAAAAATGAAAGTTCCAAAAATCTACCCCATTATGGGACTACCCTCAAAATAGCAATTTGTGGGGTTGGTCAAAAATGTTCAGACTTAAGGCGGGCAGCAAATTCAATGAGGGCGCATACATACGAGTATGCAACTGAATTGAATTTGATTTTCCAACGCCAAAGATGGGCGTTTTTCACCAGCCCCATCATCCAAGTACATGCGTTAACAATAACAGCTCACGATGTTTCATTTCCTTCCATGTAGATACACATTCATCATCCTGACCGTCAATATGAAGAAGTCCATGAATAATTAAAAGCAATACTTCATCATACAGTGTGGCGTGACGAATTTCAGCCTGCGATGTTGCAGTATCCAATGAAATATAAATTTCACCTATAGGTTGTTGGCTAGGGTAAGATAGCCCATCATCCAAGTAAGAAAATGTAATAATATCTGTACTATGATCTTCGCCTAAAAAATCATTGGATAATTTTTGAATGTCATCATCTGTAATCAAATGAATATCCACAAAACATAGCGCATTTGCTCTCAATCCTTGCAATCGATACAATCGTTGGAGCAGATTATTTTTTCGAATATATTTAATTGTTGGATGATGATTAACTATTTTCAGATGGACGGAGGGCATTACCTGAAACAACTTGGATTTCATGATTATCACCTTTATTTTCACCCTTTGGATATTCAATACGCTGATGATATATACCCAAAAGAATATGAACAAATGCCTGACCAATATAATGTAAATCTCGAAGTGTTAAATCACATTCGTCCAACTGAGATTCTGTAAAAATATCATTAATTGACCGTGTCACTGTTTGCTCAATTCGAACACTACTTTTTTCTTTTAAAGACCGCACAGAAGCTTCAGTCACATCGGCCAACATTAATATTGCCGCCTCTCTAGTTTGCGGTTTTGGACCAGGATATTGAAATTTTTTCGGATCAATGCGTTCCACAGAGGGATCTTCCATTTCTTTGGCCTTATTATAAAAGAAACTAATTAAACGCGTACCATGATGTTGAGGAATCATATCCGATATTACTTTTGGAATACCCGCCCTATTGGCCATGTCCAAGCCCTCCTTGACATGCGTTGCCACAATCATAGCCGACATATTGGGGTTTAACTTATCATGTCGATTTTCACCTGTTTTTGCATTTTCAATAAAATACTGTGTTTTTTTCATCTTTCCAATATCATGATAATACGCGCCAACACGGACAAGTAATGAATTAGCCCCAATTGACTCTGCCGCAGCTTCACCCAAAACACCCACCAAATGCGAATGATGATAAGTGCCAGGCGCGCGCACAATTAACTCTCTAAGCAAGGGATGATTTAAATTTGCCAATTCCAACAACTTAATATCCGAGGTATAACCGCTAATCGACTCAACGATTGGTGCCATGATCATCACAATAATAGCACTGCCAATACCGGATATAAATGCCAAGAGCATGATCACAAATAATTGCGATATATTTATAATATCACTGCTAGATGATATGGATATAAACTCTGCACCAACGCTTATCAGCATGCCGCCCAAACCTGTAATAATACCCGCGCGTATAATGGACGACCGTTTATCCACATGCGCCACCATCATAGTTGCGATAATACTCATCATAAAATAATACCCGTATAGCTCTATTCCTGCACCCAACATCATTCCAGATAAAACACTACAGGAAAGGGAAAATAAAAATGATATTTCTGCACTCAAATACATACGAATAAGCATCGCACCTGCAGCCACAGGTATGGCATATTTCATATATTCCGTTGGCACATTAAAGAAAAGCGATGTATGAAGCACCGGTGCAAGGCCCAATGCTAATCGAATAATAACAAGCACTCCAAATGATGTCATAGCCATTAGAAAAAAATCTGAAATTTCAAAATGAATACGCTTAAAAAAACGATTTGCCAGTAAAAATGGCATAATTAAAAACATGATTACAATGAACAGTGTACCTATAAATTTCCAGATATAATTTTTAGATTGCCCACCCTGCCTAATACCATCGATCACTTTCACATGCCATGGTTCATAACGCGATCCTTCACGAATAATCATTTCCGCAGCTTTAATTTTAATAACAACACCTTTTACATTGCTGAGTGATTTATTTTGTCGTTCAAGCGTTTCCGCACGATTATACGATAAATTTGGCTCAACTAATTTTCCAACAATTCGTTTAATTTTATCATTATGATTGATCTCAACAATTCCTCGACTTGAAACAGAAATTTGATCCAATTTTTGTTTTAAATTTTCTACTGATAATATGACATTAATATCTGATACTGTTTCTTCTACATATTGAATGCTTGCTTCCTTACCTGCATTTTGTGAAACTACTCGTCGTATGATCACACCGCGTGCACCATTGGCATCAAGCGATGCACGTTGTGAAATCACAGGCTGAGTAAGTAATGAGTTTAAAAAATCGACAATAACACGCTGAGAGGCTTCGCTAAATTTTTCTTTTTTTATAGCGTTCCAACTCGCTGATCGCAATGATATACCCAATGTTGACTCAAACAATTCCTTTAATAGCTGGCTTTGTTCATTGCTTATCCGTTTATTTTTTGACTGATTTTTGCGTGTTTTTTTCTGTTTACTATGAAAATCAAAAAGCATTGTGCGCGCATTTGCAAATGCCACATTGACGCGTTTAACAATAGAAGCCAGCACAATCTCATCCAAATCATAGACTGGCAATACACTATCAATTGCTTTTTTCTGTGATAACTTTGTTGCTTCATCATCACTGATATCATAGTTGCGATCCGCACGAATATCCCTGGATGCAATCATACCCACATCAATAATATCAGGGATTTGTTGAAAGTGAGCTGTAATCATCACACTGGTAATAATTGCATAAAATATCAGCAACAAACGCAATGTCGTATGTGATTTAAACAATGATTGGCAATACGATATCATTTTATTTTTTTTTATATCACATAAATCGTTTACATATGATTGCCATGATTTATTCATAGTATCCTCATCACTCATTAACCCATCATCATTCTAGGGTCGACTTGTTGTTCATTGGCAGCTGAGGCATTTTCCCCCACAATTTGAATGATATACTCAATCCGTCGCGATACTGGCTCAAAGTCAACAATAACTGGCGATTCATTGGGCAACAAACAAAGCCGATGTGATTGAAATGGAATTGACACAGATCGACCCAATAATGCTGCATGAATTCGTGCAGATACATTAATTGACTCTTTCTTGCGATTTTTTATGCTAGGCATATCAGTCATGCGCTCAGTCAATACATCTGACAGCTGTGTAATAATTTCTGGCAATTGTTCAATAATCGTAACACCAATGCTTCCCATTGGAGAAAAAAGAGTAAGTAAGCCATCTTCCATATCAGAATTGCGAATGGCACTATTGGCATCATGTTCAATGGAGTGAATACTGATTTTTTCTGCGGAATTCATATAAAAACTTTTTTGATATGCCATGCTGGACCTTCTATTCAACTTCGAAATCAAAAGCAAATTATTTCGAACTGCCGACAAAATAGGACTTTAGAGAAAATTTAAAAAGAATTCAGATAAATATTAGGAGAATGCCATCAAATCAAATATTTTTGAACAACCCCTTGCTTGACTTCACTCACCTTCTCCAATAAGGCCTTATACATGAAAAAACAAACTCATACATTTACCGACTTAATCAACATCATGGCCCGTTTACGTGCACCTGATGGCTGTCCGTGGGATAGACAGCAAAGCTATCAAGATATTGCGGCCCATACACTGGAAGAAACACATGAAGTGTTGGATGCCATTGACAAGCAGGATATGGGCGCTTTATGCGAGGAGCTAGGCGATCTATTGCTGCAAGTTGTTTTTTATGCACAAATTGCCAGTGAAGAACAAAAATTTACTATCAACGATATTATCAATGGTATTTGCAATAAGATCATCCACCGCCATCCCCATGTCTTTGGCGATGAGAAAATTGATAATGCAGATGAGGTGCTCAAACAATGGGAAATGCTCAAGAAAAAGGAAGGGAAAAAATCCGCTGTGGGCGGCGTTCCCAATGGTTTGCCTGCATTGTTGCAGCATTTCGTTTGGGTGAAAAAACATCTCGACTGGGATTTGATTGGGATGATGCATCCGGCATATTGGACAAAGTATCTGAGGAAGCCAAGGAGCTTCACGAGGCTAGACAAGAAAACAATCCCTCCCATATCGAGCATGAATATGGTGATTTACTGTTTACGCTGGCTAATTTAGGGCGGTATTTAAACATTGATCCTGAAGGTGCGCTGCGCCGTGCCAATAAACGATTTATTCGTCGTTTTACACATATGGAAAAGCACTTAGAAGAGCAGCAACAAAATCCTCAAGATCTTACATTAGATGAATGGGATATCTTATGGAAAAAGGCCAAGGCGAATGAATCCACCTCTTGTTAATTACAGAAAAAAAATACGAAGTGCTATCATACTCAATGCCCTCGTATTTCCAGGCAGCGGCCAATGCAGCATAGGTGCCAAAGCAAAAGGCATTTTTTTTATTATCATGGCCAGTATTTTTCTTATTATTCCCATCTATATTTATATAGCTGATTTTTCAAATGCACTCTATTCAGTGGAATCAATTGCTAAGCAACCGTTTAGTCTAGCCAAGGCGCTTGATACATTTCGGCAAGCTTGGCGTAATGGACAAAATGTTATTATTCTGTCAGTAATAGCGCTTGGTATTACATGGGGATTTGCAATTATTGACTCTATACTCGATTTTTATCAGTATAAATCCAAGGAGAAAAAATGAACTGCTCAAACAGTAATGCAAATAAAAAAAAATGCACCTGCACTTATGAGCCCTGCCCTAGAAAAGGCAACTGCTGTGCATGCATTGATTATCATAGACAAAATGATGAAGTGCCTGGCTGTTTATTTACACCAGAGGCAGAGCGTACCTATGACCGTTCAGTTGAAAATTTTATTCGCAGCCAACCCTGTCATTGTCAAAGTTAATCACCGATTAGCCGCGCAAAAGAAAAAAATATTACTCTGTTGCAATGGAAGATGTTGAAAAATCAATAATAATTTCAGATTGTTGCATAATCAATTGACGATAGTTCACACCTGCCATGTTAAACATTTTTTTTGATGCAATCACGCTATCTGTTTTTTCGTACTTATCATTTAAATAAATGACCTCATTAATACCCGATTGAATAATAATTTTTGCACATTCATTGCATGGAAATAACCCCACATAGATACGTGCAGCATTGGCATTGCGCGTGGCATTTAAAATTGCATTTACCTCTGCGTGCACCACATAGGGATATTTAGTATCATTGATATGATCGGCATTGCGTGTCCATGGCAAGGTATCGTCCGAACATCCCAATGGAAATCCATTATATCCAATGCCAATAATCTTATTATGCGCATCCACAATACATGCACCCACCTGTGTACTGGGATCCTTGCTACGCTTGGCAGACAAAAGAGCAACGCCCATAAAATAATCGTCCCACTGAATATAATCCAACCTCTTTTGATCGTCCATACTCATGCCTATACTCCTTGCTGACTGGATTTAATGGCATTGATAAAATCAGCATTGGCTTGCAGGCTTAATTCATTATCTAAAAGCGATGATAGAACATCAAAACCAGCGGTAATATCATGTGTACCAGACTCAAAAACACTTGCCACCTGATTACTTGTTTTTAAACTCGCGGCTAAAATACGCGTTGAAGATTTATTTTTATCAATATATCGGCGTGCGTTTTCAATCAACTGACACCCATCCAATTCAATGCGCATTTTCTTTTTATAATGATTCATACGATTAACATAGATTGCAATGCTGTGCGCATTTAATTGCGCCGCTAATATACATTGTGCCATGGAGTATACGGCGGTCATGCAGCATGGTATTTCATCGACAATCTGTGATAATAATTTAAAATAAAGGGATGTTGCAGGCAGCTTTAAAAGCAATCGACCATCGCCCTT
Source organism: uncultured Myxococcales bacterium (assembly GCA_964480565.1). Classification (GTDB taxonomy): domain Bacteria; phylum UBA10199; class UBA10199; order 2-02-FULL-44-16; family JAAZCA01; genus CAYZSU01. Next base: position 46,576 of record CAYZSU010000006.1, read on the forward strand.
TTTATGCAAGTAAAGTGCACGCTTTTTTAGCACGTCTAAATCCTCAGAAACGATATCTATTTGATAATAGAGCGAGCCTGATATTTTTTCCAATACTTGAAATGCATAATTTTCCCATGCAGGCCCTTGCTTGGCCATTAACAATGGATTGGTCGTTACTCCACTTAAAAAACCTAAGTTCATACTTTTTTCAATGTCATTGATATCTGCAGAATCAACAAAAATAGCCATAAATCAGATCTCCCTATGTATATGATGAGGATATTTATTATAGTTTTGATTCATACTTGTCAAAATGTGTTATGGAAATGTCTATTTTGAATGACACAGAACTACCTGGTTAAAAAGTGAAAAACAACTTAATATCAGTTTATAGATTAAGGGGAGATAAGCATTCCGACCACTTCCACACGTCGATTTTCATGCCTTTCTCGTGATGTATTTGGATAAATAGGTTTCCTTTCACCATGGGCGTGCACATACATTTTATCCATGGATATTCCATATTGGAGTAATATATCAAATACAGCCTGTGCCCGCTGTTTTGATAATATTTGATTATAAATTTGTGATCCCATTGAATCCGTATGTCCTTCAATATAAATAGTATGACAATTTTCATTGATCATTTGTAATGCAATTGTTTTTAATTTCTGTTTTGAATTAAGATCTAACTGAGAGCTATCAAAGCCAAATGGGACTGTTATATAATTATGCCGACTTATTATATTTGTATTTTTATACCATTTTTCCCTAGACTTCGTAAAAAAGCTTATTCTTGCCATTAATCCATAGCGATGAGCTCCTATTCCATTTGTTATACCTAGATCACCATTCGCTGAAATCAGTACATTTGAACCAATGTACTTTTTAACTCCTGTTCTAATAATAATAGGCGTTGTCAGTGAATCAAAGTTTGATATTACTGATGCACCCATTAATTCTGAAAAAATGTGCCATGTTTTATCCTTGCTTGGTAATGTATATTGAAATCCCAATCCAAACTGAAGCATATCATCTATTGTAATAGATGTTAGTTGTAATTTCTTACGTATTTTATATCCCAAGTTAATAGAAAAATAAGCGGATTTAATATGTCGATCAATAATTACTTTATTTAACCAGGTAAATTTACCTTCTCCTAAGAACATTTCTGAATTACCTGTTGGAAAAGATACTTTTGATAAAAAACCTAAACCAAAACCATGCAAATTCTCTTTTACAATAGTTCCTTTCAAATTAAACCCTATATTTCCAATGGAATGAGTTGAATAGGTGTTCAAATTTGAATAATTAATACCACTTTGATACATGCTTATTGGAATATTTAAACCAAGTGACATAAAATCAAATAGCCCTAACGCTCCAGTAAGTTCAGCCATATAAGAAGATCTGATAATATCTATCTTGCGACGATTAGCAGGGTTAACAATACTTGCTGGCTTATTCAGATAGCCAAAAGATAGTCCAATATCGGTTTGTAAGGACTCCACTACTTTAGAACCATCGATATTCGAAATACTATTACTATCGCTAGCTGACATAAAATCGTAAATATTATACCCTGTAATACCTGTATTACTTGCTAGAACTGTGACAACATTAAGAAAAACATATACTATTACAATTCCAACTTGGGCACATTTCACATATATGGAATGAGCATAATTCATCAGCACTTACGCTTTCGCAAGATATAGTAAACAGATATTAATATAAGAAAGTGAAAAAGGTACCCTGTTGTGATTTGCATAATTGAGCAGCCTCCTCCCTGTGAGTAAGCTACTGTACCAAAATGAGACATATCAGAATCAATACCTTGCTCATCTTTCTGAATGAATACATTTGATATTTCAATACTTTCTAGAAGTTCATCCAATTCATATTGTAAATCAGATTTTTCCGGATATTTTATTCGAAGAGCTTCTTTTGTATCCAAAATCAAATCAATTTGTGCTTCAAGATCATCTTGCTCAGAAATAATTCCGCTATTTTCCAGCATGTCCGAAGTAATTTGCAATAAGGGGTCGAATATTTCCGATTCAGATTCTATAACACTATCATCAACATTTACAATATTCTTTAATAAATCAAAGGAGTTATGATTGATGTAAATACTTTTATCTTTTGATAAATTGAAAGAAATATCATTTTCCCATAGGGTGGAAAACGATGCCATAATAGTATTACTGCCCTTCTGAAGAGGTAGACGATACAAGAAACTAGTACTATATTCCTCATAAGGAGTTAAATTTACACTTAAGAAATTACTGTCCGCAGCTATTTCTCCACTACTATCATATGTTTCAATAAAACTACCGGATGGAAATACCTGTTCCAAATGCAATTGAGCAGACATAGAACTATTGTTCTTTAAATGTATTGTTAAATCTATAATTTCACCAACATTTAAATGCTCTTCCATGGGACGAATTTTATTTATAATATTTTGAATAGTTAATTTTATATGCTCATACTCTTCTGATATCAATGATTCCCGCCCCAAATCATTCAAAATTTCAATAATATGTCCCTTACCTACTCTGTAGGTATTTATATCGGGAATTATTTCCAGATCATTTTTATCAAGCAAGCCTTCTATCATAAAAATATCAGTCGAAAGGAGTTCTTGTATAGGGATTAGCGCATCACCATAAACATCGCTATAATCAAACATAGTGAATAATGTATCACCTTTATGAACTCTACTTGCTAACTCTCTGAAAATACGGGTGGCATAAGGAGAATCCAACACATCAATTGTGTATGCATCTGTCACTAATATGTAGGTCATATATTTATCACTCCGAAGCTCATCAATAAAATCATCCAATTTATCGGTAATAGTGTAATATGCATGCATATTGGATAATATTCCTTCAATTAGATCTGCATTTGGGCGTTTATCCTGGGGATATAAGTCATGTGTTTGAAGCAAATAGACAAGAACTCGTGGCATTTCATATTCACTTATTTCTAGAGTAATATCGATAATATTGAATGAATATTTCTGTATTTTTTCTTTATGCTCCAAATTGTCAATCGCTTGAAATTGAATTTCATGATTTCCAGATGCTAAAGATGATAATGATATTTTTTTATCATAATCTACAAAAGGACTGCCATCAATGCTGTATTTTATCTGTTTTACTCCAGAGTAAACATCACGTGCAGACAATGTAATTTGATTCAATGGTGTTAATACAGCATTGTTCTGAATATTTATTTTGCTGGAAGGTGGCAAATTATCGACTACTATGATTTTTGTATTTTCTGTTTCATTATTTTCCAGCAAATCTTGACTATAATAGCTGACACTATATTTTCCATCTTTACTTAGCTTAACTTGATTTGATTCATTCCAAGTTGCATTATCAATCTTGTAATAAGTCGACTTTACATCGTCATTGTTTGAATTTACTTGAAGCAATATCAGGCTTTCTGCAGTGATATAGAGTTTTCCCTCATCAGAATATAATTTCCCTTGAATATTAAGATTAGTTTGTGGAGGAGTCTGATCAAGATTAATTATTTTTTTATTCTTATCAGATGTATTTTTTACACGATCCTCGCTCCAGTATTCAATGCAATACTCTCCATCATTTAAATCCGTCAAAAATACGTTTTTTTCATATACACCAACATTATCTATATGGCACAATTTGATAAAACTATTATTGATACCAGATCCATTCTGATCACTTGCAGTGAGTGTAATCGGTGTCAAAGGGCTTACAAATATGCTATTATCTTTTTCAACCTTTGGAATGCCAATATTTAGCTCAATAGAAGGCTCTTCTATATCTGATTGCAGTTGAATGCTATTTTTTGCCTCCACATTACCAATATGATCTTCTGAATAATAGCTCAATTCAAACGGTGTATCATTTATAATAGTTATCGGTTGTGTATATAGGTAGTTTTCAGACAAAATGGAATAATATGTTTTTGATATACCAGACCCCGGCACCATATCTTCTGCACCTAGGACAATCCTACTATCCTTAGCAATCCAAATAAATCCATCCTCTTGAAAGTAAGGACCATTCACTGAAAAATGCGTAATAGGAACTACATTATCTACTCTTATTTGATTAGATGTTCTTGATTGAAAAGTGCTTGTTTCAACTTTATTACCAGCTTCATCTGTTATTTTTAACCTGAAATTATATAGACTATCAGTCGCTTTATTTTTATTATTATTTAATCCTGACCAGGAGATATTTCTATTATTCGGAGGTATTGATATATGATCTGAAGTATGGAAGATACTAAATGTATCATTCGTTAATATATCCATATCGATATGTACATTGTTAGAAAAATTATCCTGAACGTGATAATCCACTGATAGTACATTTTTGTGGTCATTTCCTTGAACTGAATAAGGCGTAATACTGTAATCGATTAAATTAATAGAAGGCGGTGTTATATCAATGATGATTTCCCCTTCTACATGCTCGGATATATTGCCATTAGCATCCGAAACTTCTACTTCATACTTATAGGTACCTTCAGCAAGCATATTACCTTCATAGCGTCCATTCCAAACGATCTCAGCCCTCCCCTGAACATGCTCATTTTGAACAATATTATAAACTGTATTATTTTCATCTTTAAGGTTAATATTAACAATAAATTGTGATGAGAAATTATCTGATATATTGACACCAAACGTTACTTCATCAAATTGCTGATCATTATTCGGAGAAATAAACTTAGAACTAAGATTGAAATCCGTTGATGGCGCTTGATCATCAAATTGCAAGAATATGGACTGTTCAGCTTCAGTATTACCTACATTATCAATAGATCTATATTTTAGAATACCAGGTTCAGTAATTCCAAATAAATCGTTAAAATTAACCCAATCGCCATCATTCATCCTATATTCGATTCTATTGACTCCCGAAGGAAGCTTTCCAGTATCAACGGATGTAAAAGAAATCTCAGAGTTTTGATCAATTATGACATACTCTCCATCAAACAAATTATTGCCCGAAACAACGACCTTCGTACTTGGCGCATAGCCATCATATCACTAGTGTCCGGTTAAATTAAAATAAAAGCATCTGATTAGGATGATGTTTA
>CAYZSU010000007.1:0-905 GCA_964480565.1 uncultured Myxococcales bacterium
TTGTTAATTTGACGATGTATTTTTTCATTTTGGAATCCCCTTTTACAGGGTTATACCACATTATTAAAATTATTACCCGTCAATTCATTGAAATCGGTGTACTAGATGCTCTTCGCTAAGCGGTTACCAATTAATGTCCGTTTAGCGCAAGATTGCTTCTTTTCCTTATCCCAATAGGAAACCGACTTATAAGCATAAGTGATACCAGAACGCTTGTCAGTTTGATGAATAACAGCAGCCATACCCTCTCCTTTATCGTTATGTACACGTTAACACATAACGATACTTGGGGCAATTAAATAAACACGAAACTGTTAAAAAACAATAGCTTAAATGGTATTTGAATATGTTCTCGTTATGTGTTTAACGGGAATGCAGGATAGAAATATGCCTGGCAAATGATAGTCGGCGTTATGCCTGTATAGGCAAGTCTCTCGCATTTTTAAACAACCCCACAAATTGTCTATTTTTCACCAGTTCCATGATATTGAAGCGATTCCCTTCAAGCTAAACAATGCGAGAGGGAAAGACTCCGACAGTTTTTGCGGTAGAGGAGGCATTGCCAATCCCCCCATACCGGCAAAAACGAATAATCAGTATAGCTGAAATCAAACATAAAATAAGGGATACGGATTGTTCGTTTGTATCTATCACTTGACAACCACCGCTTGATGGCATGCCATTTATTGGACCAATGGCAGGATCAACTGGATCTTGATCATCGACATCTAAAACACCGTCGCCATCATCATCGTCATCTGCATTATCACCAATACCATCTCCGTCTGTATCCACACTCTCTGCAGGATCATTTGGAAATGCATCATCTGCATCCAACACACCATCACCATCCGCATCAATATTTACTATTGGATTTATAGGCGCTGGCACTGGATTCACAGGAT
>CAYZSU010000007.1:1005-51460 GCA_964480565.1 uncultured Myxococcales bacterium
CGGCATTTGCATCCTGAGGGCAATTATCCTGACCATCTTCAATACCATCGCTGTCCGCATCAATATTTACTATTGGATTTATAGGCGCTGGCACTGGATTCACAGGATTAACTGGATTTTGTACAACATCACATGCATCGCCAATGCCATTGCCATCCGCGTCTTCCTGACCGGCATTTGCATCCTGAGGGCAATTATCCTGACCATCTTCAATACCATCGCTGTCAATATCTGCATCTGGTAAATTTTGATTACCATCAGATGATGGATCCAGCACAACAGGCGCAGGACCTGGCTCACCAAGAACTTCTTCTACATGATCATTATTAATTTCAGGAACTATCTGTTGGCCATTGCCTACTTCTGGCAATATTACTTGTGAAAAATTATCCCGGGCATTGCTATCCAATGTCGCGCTATATATTGTCACTCTAATTGGATGTTCAGGCATTTGATCCAATACCAATTCATGCAAAATCACCTGACGATTCGCTTCACCAGATCCTATATCACCTAGATCACAAACGACTTTTCCTTCAATTGGATCAATGCAATTGTGACCGACATCCATATCATCCATTGATATGCCATCAGGCAATTGCATTTCCAATATACTTGCATAGGCAACATTCTCTTTATTCTCTATAACTATTTGAAGATGAAATCCACGCCCCTCAACCACATCACCGACTATCTCAACACCTATCATCAAATCACTCTGAAAAGGCACTATATCATATGAAAATACCGTCATACTTGGCAAATTTTGATTATCCAAACTCCAGCCGCTAACATACACATGCTCTTCAGATTGCCAGTTTTTCAAAAACCCCTCGCCTGCACTACTTTCCCTGAGCAAAATCCCCAGTGTAGCAAAGCCTGTATAATCAAGGTCTCCATTGGGTAAAAGCTGCATCATAAATGGAATTCGAGATGCCATACCAGATATCATTATTTTATTCTCAGAACCAATGGAAATACCATAGGGTAAAATATCCATTTGCTGAATCATGGCACCAAACTGTGGGTGATATAATTCTGACACTGTATTTGTTCCGCGAACAATCCCATTAACACCAAAATCTTTATCCAACTCGCCATTTATTAAAAAACGCGCCACAATGAGTTCTCGACGCTGTGTATCAACATATTTTGCATGCCCAGTCGCAAGTATTTTCACCTGACCATTATCATTTTGCATCGCAATATCTGTCAGTTCATCCACACTATCATTTGCACCAAAATCCAATGTCGCATAGCGCATATTGCCATTAAAATTTGGATCAATCCCATTTTCATATGAATGCAGACTAATAAAAAAATCATTTGAGTTGCCACGCGACAATACAGTTCCTGCGATAATGTATTGCGTATCATTTGCTGATTTAATAGCATTGTAATGACCACGAAATACCTGACCGGTATTGGCGAGTGACTCTACAGCCGCATCGCTGGTAAAACCATTATCTATCAATGAATAACGCACTACAGAAGGCAAAAAATCACCCTCAGGATTGCCTTTATGTCCCACAATAATTAGATGTTCTCCATCTGGCGTAAGCAATCCCTGCGAACGAAATGAAAATTCAGTCGGTTGACTATTTACGGGTAAGCGTTCATTCGACAATAAATGCAATTTAATAGGTCCATTGGCAATACTATTATCCAATTGTCCATTTGATGTGAGATGAATGACAGCAATGCCACTTTCTTTATTCTGTGCAATACCTGCATTATAATTAGCTATTACAATAATTCTATTATCCGGCAATACAACAATATCCGTTGCATCACATTGCAGGGCTAATAAATTATTGTTTGGATTGCATGGCAATGGAATCCAGTGCATCCCATTTACTCCAAATCGATTATCCGGATTGCCATTCGCATCGACGCGAGCAATCATTGGTGCCCGCCAAAGCAAATTATTGTCATCGACATCCGGCGTCATGATAACGCCTGCAACAAGCAAATGCCTGTGACCATCCACAACTTGAATTTCTGAGCTTGTTGCGATGGATGGCAATGGTAATTCAAGTGATGCATGGATGGACGCATAAGACACAGGCATGCATAAATAAGTTATTAGAATAATTGCAATGCACAAGTATCGATTCATTGTGATCTCCTTAATTACTGTTGAAAATATTTTATTCGATTTCAACGCCCCATTCAGGCGGACGATTTGTTCGTTCCTTACTAAAATGCAGCATCCCTATAAATATCTCGTTCGACTCGTCTTAAGTCAATAAAACGAATTTCCTTTTAATTATTTCAAATTGATACAACTGTTATTTTTTTGACGATATAGTTACCTATATTTCATTAAAAAGATTCCATTGACTGTTTTTAGCAATTTTCATGCCTATTCTTGTATTATACGAATAAATATAACATTTATTAGCAGACACCCTCACAATAAATATTTTATTTGGTGATCCCTCATTTTTTCATATAAAAACGCCATACAACCTGTTACAAGAACTTTACTGATTCACCTACTAGAGCACATCTGCTGGCAGCTAGCCTAGCTATAGTAGGTTTTATAGCTATTTGCAAGACATGCATATATTCTTTAAAGGAAATCCATTTACTTCTAGAAAACACCTATACGGATTTAGCTCAGGATAATTCGTCTGAAACAAATGAAATAGTTGAAAAACACCCTTTTAAAGCAGGCTCTTGCTATAATTCAGGTACAAATAGAGAAACAAAAAATTCATTAATCTGCTATCAAGCAGAAAATAATACATATAGGGACTGGTAAAAAATAGCAATTTTAGGGAGTGTTCAAAAATATTCAGATTCAAGGCAGACAGCAAATTCAATGAAGGCACATACATAAGAGTATGCAACCGAATTGAATTTGGCTTTCCAACGCCAAAGATGGGCGTTTTGAGGGCACTCCCATATACATTATTTGCAGATAAAAAAAGCACCCCAGTCCATATTGCATACAGACTAATGGACAATCCTCAAAGCATACCAATGCTTTCAATGAGTTTTTATCTGAAGAGAAGACCTACATGGACAATCGCATTTCAACAAATTGGCAATACAATTGAATTTAGGACACCCATTCCAAAGTTAAATGCAATAATTGACTTTATTGGAAGAGGACACATGCAACTGATGATGAATCAATTTTCAGGTAAAGAATTTTCAATATGTATGACAGATAAGTAGTTTTTATTCTCAACCCCTATTGCTAGCAATATCAATCAATTCACAGAATGCGTCCTCACTCATAATCTCAATCGCATTACCCACATCATTGTATTTATTTGCCTTTGTAAGCTTTGACCCAGCCTTACCCTCTGCACCAATAACCAATACATCTGTTTTTTGGGTTAATTGCGTTTGACATCGCCCACCAAGAGCAAGCACCTTTTCTTTCGCTTGTTTACGCGATAACTCACTCAATGTCGCTGTAAAAACAAAGGACTTGCCTGCATACGGCCATGTACTATCATGCGAAATATCGGGTGCACTATCTATCACCGTAATATGCATGAGCAGCTTTTCAATCAGTAATTTTTTGTGTTCAAAACCTAAACGAATATAATCTGCCATTACGGGCCCAATGCCATGAATGTGCGTTAATTCCTCATGACTCGCAGCCATAATAATATCTAAAGACCCCAATGCCTTGGCAATTGTTTTAGCTGCAACATCGCCCAATTCATTAATACCCAGAGCTTGCAAAAAAGTGGCAACTGGCAATTGCCGATGCGCCTGAATATTATCGATAATCTTTTGCGCCAAAACATCACCCATGCGATCAAATGCCAATAGATCTTGCACGGATAATGAATAGAGCATGCTCGGATCTGTTACCAACTCTGATTCCACTAATTTTTCAAGCCACTTCTCACCAAGACCATCAATTCCTATCACAGATACAAAATGAGAAAGCTCACCCACTTTGGAATGATGGCAATTGTTCGGATTTGCACAAAATAAAAAATCATCCTTTTGAATGACAGGACCCGCACAGGATGGACATGCACACGGCAATACAATCGCAGTAGGACCAGGCGTCACCACAGATTCAATATTAGGAATGACCCCGCCGCGCCGAGTGATTATTACTTTAGCGCCCAGGCTTAAATTTAATTTCTGCATAATACTGATATTATGAAGCGATGCGCGCTGCACGCGGGCACCGGACAATACCACGGGCGAGACAATGGCCACCGGTGTAATTGCACCGGTGCGCGACACACTCCAATGGACATCCTCCAATGTAGATATGCCGGATTCCCCTTGAAATTTATATGCAATTGCATAGCGCGGATGATGCGCAGTTTCGCCCAAACGCCGCTGTTCCAAAACATTATTTGCACGAAATACCACGCCGTCCGTGGCATAATCATAAGTATGACTCTTTTCTAAGATATTTTCAAAAGCTGTTTGCAAATTATCCCGCTCAACCAATTGCCAATCCACCGTTGCAAAGCCAAGATGAGATAGACATTCTAATTTATCTTTTTCATTGTGTAAGTCTGTTGCTCCAATAATATCATAGGCAAAAAAACCCAGACCATAGGCCCCTGTTTTTTGTGGATTCTTTTGTTTAATCGCACCAGCAGCCAAGTTCCTCGGATTTGAAAATTCTTTTTCATAGCGATTAAACACGGACAGCGACATATAAATTTCTCCACGCACTTCACTATTTGGCATATTCACTTGCTGTGGAATACTATCGATAAAACGCACATTCCTTGTAATATCTTCCCCAGTAACACCATCGCCACGCGTCGATGATTGCATCAAATATCCATTACTATCATATACGAGTGAGATCGCACACCCATCCACTTTGGGACTGGCAACAACATCACCATCAAATTTCTGTGTCCATGCAATAATACCTATTTCATCATAGCATTTATCCAACGATAACATTGGCAGACTATGTCGCACCTTTTTAGACTCAGGTAATTGATCGGAAGTAATTGCATAAAGCACATCTGCAGTGGGATCCAATCGTCGCAATGCTTCGACTAGTTGATCAAATTCCATATCAGATATTTGGGGATCATTTTTTACAAAATATTGATGATTATAATATTTAATTGCTGCCACCAACTCGTCTGATGAATATTCGCTAAGATGTTTATGAATCATTTCTATTTTTCCTTTTCATTCAATTCACTGAGTGGTATTTTTGGCGTATTCAAAATGAATAATCAATAGGAATTCACACAATAACTAAAGGATTTTAAATTATGAGCATTACAGAACATACATTACCCAATGGCTTGCGCATTATACTCGATGAAAATCATTCGTCAAAGACAGTCTCATTCAATGCATTGATCAATGTTGGCAGCGCCAATGAGACGGATAAAGACGCAGGCTTAAGCCATGTCATCGAACATATGCTATTTAAAGGCACACCCACTCGTCCGATGGGCAGCATTGCCAAGGATGTCGAAGGCGCAGGCGGTGACATCAATGCCTATACATCGCTAGACCAAACCGTCTATTATATTAATATGGCTTCGCGATTTGCCAATAAAGGGCTGGAAATCTTGGCAGACACGATTCAAAATCCATTATTTGACAAACAGGAATTAGAACGTGAAAAAGAAGTCATTTTAGAAGAAATTTTACGAGAACAAGATAACCCTGCTCGCATGTCAGGCGAACATTTATTTCAACTCGCCTATCGCACACATAACTATGGGCGACCCATTATTGGTTATCCTGAAACCGTCAATGGCTTTTCACAAGCGGATTTAAAACGATTTCATAAAAAGTGGTATTCTCCGCATAATATTGTATTTATTGCAGTTGGTGACTTTGATACCAAAAAAATGCTTGCCAATATACAGAATCATTTCAGCCAATTTAAAGGCAAAAAGATCCCTTCTCAACCCAAAAGAATAGAACAAACACACACACAAATTCGTCTTCAATGCAATGAAATGACCATTAATAGCAGCTATTTAGCCATTGGATTTCATATCCCAGAATTTACTCATCCAGATGTTCCAGCAATTGATTTACTCGCCCATATTCTTGGCGGCACCGACTCATCGCGATTGGAGCAAGAAATCAAAGAGAAAAAAGAACTTGCGCATCATATCTATTCCTATGCATTTACACCCAAAGACCCTGGGCTACTCTATATTGGCGCTGTATTATCAGACAATAATATTACCAATGCATTATCTGCAATTCGTGATGAATTATCCTTCCTGCAAACACATCGATTAAGCACTGAAGAACTCTCACGCGCTAAGCTCAACTTACGCTCCACAGAAATTTATGAAAAGGAAAGCGTTGGCGGACAAGGCTCTAAGATTGCATCATTTATATCCGCGGCAGGCACTATTGATTATGAGTCCGTTTATTATCAACGCCTTATGAATGTATCGCCTGATGATATTTTACGCATTGCCAATAAATATTTAAATCCAAATAAAGCATCCATTTCACTTACTTCCCCAAAAGGATCTGCGTGGTCAAAAAAGCAAAGCAAATTACAAAACGCATTTCGTTTAAAGAATAAATGCACCAAGCCTCAGGGCAAACTCTCTAGACATGCACCGTATCAAACCACATTGGATAATGGACTAACGCTAATTGTATATCCCAACCATAATTTGCCAATTGTATCGATCACCGCAGCGACATTGGCTGGCGTTCGGGCAGAAAATAAAAAAAACAATGGCATGACCAATTTATTAACACGCATGTTCGTAAAAGGTACTGCGCATAAAGATGCCATTCACATTGCCAAAGAAATTGAAAAATATGCAGGCCAGATATCTGGATTTAGTGGCCGAAATATATCAGGGCTTCGCGCTGACTTTTTATCCGACCATTTAAACGATGGATTCAACCTAGTATCTGATATTTTATGCTGCCCAGCATTTAATACAGATGAAGTAAAAAAAGAAAAATCTCTCATATTAAACGCAATTAAAGATCAAGAGGACGCATTATCCTCTGTTGCATTTGCAAGTTTTTTAAAACAATTATTCCCCAATCATCCGTATGGATTGCGCACTATTGGCGCAGCACCTAGCGTCAAGCGTTTAACATCTAAAAGCCTAAATCAATTCTATAAATCACATTTTACATCCAATAATATGGTACTTAGCATTGTGGGAGACATCAGCATTCATGATGCATGCAATTATGCACATACATTATTCACTGATATTCCAAATGGCAAAAAAAGCACTTTAAAATTACCCACAGATCCTAAACCTGCAAAAATTCAATCCACAGTAATTCATAAAGATGATAAACAACAAGCGCATTTAGTGCTTGGATTTCAAGGAACCTCATTTTCTAACAAAGATCGTTATATCATGACAGTGCTCACAAGTATTTTAAGCGGTCAGGGTGGGCGATTATTCTTAAAGCTTCGCGATGAAATGGGACTAGCATATGCAATTAGTGCCGTTAACCAAGAAGGCATTGAACCTGGCTTTTTCAGCGTATATATGGGTACTGATCCAAAGAAAATTGACATGGCAATTAATGGCATCTTGAGTGAATTACAACTTCTAAAGGACAAAAAAGTACCTGCAAATGAATTAAATCGCGTAAAACAGTATTTAATCGGCACATATGAACTTGATCTGCAGCGAAACAGCTCTTTATCCTCTTTATATGCATTTTATTCCTTATATAATACACCGATATCTGACATTGAAAATTACCCAAAGTTAATATCAACGATTACATCCGATGATATCATGCGCATTGCACAAAAATACTTTGATTTAAATGCATATACACTAGCTATTATTACGCCTAAGTGAAGTCCTGCATGAAATAATTTAATCGGAGAAAATATGAATTATAAACGATGCGAATGGTCGGGTTCAGATCCTATTTATATTAATTACCATGATCAGGAATGGGGAGTGCCTGTTTTTGAGGACAATACATTATTTGAATTTTTAGTACTTGAAGGGTTTCAAGCAGGCCTTAGCTGGCTGACTATTTTAAAAAAACGTGATAATTTCAGAGCCGCATTTGCTGGATTTGATTATCAAAAAATTGCTCGGTTCGATGAGAAAAAAATACATTCTCTCTGTCAAGATGCTGGCATTGTACGAAATAAGTTAAAAATAAATTCAACAATTTCTAATGCAAATGCATTTATGCGCATTCAAGATGAACATGGTTCATTTAGCGATTATATTTGGGGGTTTGTCGACGGCAAGCCAATTCAAAACACCTATCAAACAATGAAAGACCTCCCAGCCAAAACCGACCTATCCGATAAGATCAGCAAGGATTTAAAAAAACGCGGTTTCAAATTTGTTGGATCAACAATTATATATGCTCACATGCAGGCCACAGGCATGGTTAACGATCATACTATCGATTGTTTTAGATATCAGGAAATTAAAAAACTATCATTATAATAAAACTGCCTTTGATTTTTTTTACCAACCCTATAATTATATTTTGAATTTTGATTATATTATATGATACAAATAGGCATTCAGGGATTACCCACAAAATGGGTGTTTTTCTCATCCCTAGTCATCAATCATTAATTGCAACTGACTCTTGAGGGAACTATGCCGCATAAAGACATCACCGAATGGACCTTAGTCAAAGAATTATCGTATCATGATAATATTTATTTATACATTGCTAAAAATAAAACCAATGACCCTACGCTTCTTTTGCACACTGATTTAAGTCCCTCTGAAAACAAAGTGGATTACTTAGAACGTATGATTCGTATTCCAGGGGATCCGACCTACCACGACTTACCAGACCCACTGGATACTGCATCTAGCAAATTGACAAAACGCTTATCTTTTTTTGAAGGATTTAAGCATGCAAATCTTCCTGAAATCATTGACATCACAAAGGATAGTGTTGGAAAAACCGTCGCTATTTTAGAATATACTCGTGGAAAACCCATTACAGAAGCATTGACATCCGCACCACTCATGGGCTTCTTATCTCACTTTAGACAAGTGTTTGAAGCCGCCGCTTTTATTCATAAACTAGGGGCCTTGCACTTACATATTACGCCCAATTATACCCTTTGCGATGTATATAGCGGTATCACTAAAATAATTAATTGCTGGGAAATACACGGCAATAAACAACTCAAATTATCCACACAACAAATAACCAATGCATATAGTGCACCTGAAATTAACAACGATAATATTGCGGATGAACGATCAGACTTATATTCAATTGCTCTCATGATGCTAGAAGTATTAATCGGTTATAATCCATTTAAATCCACTAGCAAACACATCGATATTCCTGAAATATGGAATCATTATTGCACAAATAAATACCCTCATCATACTCATATGACCGAACCACTCGGACAGCAATTACTATTTAAATTACTTCAAGAAAATCCAGATGACCGTGAGTTTAAAAGTGCAAAAGAAGTTGTCAATTATATCATTAGCACATGGCCAGAATCCGCTAAGTCTGCATTCATGCTATATGAAAAAGTCATGACCACAATATGCTTAAATGATTAAACCTGCGCACAAAAGATATCAGGAGATTAGATGACACAACCACCACTCAAACAATGGACCGAAATTCAAGATATTCATGTTGGCTCCTGGAAAAAAGGGAAAATAGTTAAAGATTTAAACGATGATATATATTTGCTCGTGCATATGGATAAAAACTATACTAAAACTGCTGAAAAATCTCTCTCCAACAATTTAACAACTGATATTGCCCAATACAATAAAGAAGCCATCCGATTTAAACGAAATATGACCTACTATAATACAATATCACATCCAAGCATTCCGACACTGCATGAACTAACGATGGATGAAAACAATCAAGACACTGCAATTATGAGTTATTTAAATGGAGCACCCATCACAAAGGAGCTTTATAAAGCAACCTTTGGAACATGCTTAACTCATTTTTTGCAATTATTAACTGCCATCCATGAAATACATAAAAAAAATCTTCTACGATTATATTTTTCACCACAATATATTTTAACTGATCTCATCCGTGAGCAAAGCACATTAATTGACAGCTGGCATATTCACAGCAAGGATGATATCCAAAATAAAAATATCTATTTTCACAAATTATATGTAGCACCAGAAGTTATTATCGATGGCTATGCAGATGAGCGATCGGACTTATACTCACTTGCCATGATTATGTTTGAAACACTAACCAATTCACATGCATCCTCGTCACGTTATTTACGCAAGAACTGCTCTATTGATGAGCTAAGAAAAACATTTCAAACAAATAATACATGGCAATTACATGATGTCTACGAACATAAAGATTTTTTACAAACAATTTCATTGGAATGTTATGAGTTTTTTTACACATTATTGCATCGAAATCCCGATGAACGAGGGTTTCAAAAAGTACCCGATGTTATCGATTATATTACGAATACATGGTCTGCTTACATCGATCACGACTTTAATACACATCAAAAAATATTAACTTTAAATAATTCGAATGATTCCTATGACAACTAATTTTGTACAAAAGGGCCTCACACTTGGGCAGTTTATTATTACGGATCCTGAGTTTTCTCAAGGTGCAAGCGGCAATGTTTGTATGGCAAGAAGTGCAGACAATCAAATTGGCATTATAAAATTTATAGATACCACGAGCAACGACACAATTGTTCATCAATTTAAATCTGAATACCAATTGCTAAGTAATTTATCCCATCCAAATCTTGCAACACCACTGGATTTTGGATTTTACGACAATCACTTATATTTAATTACAGAATATATTGATGGCCAAAATTTATTTGATGCTCTCTACCATCTCACCTTAGATGAGATCCTACCCATTATGATTCAAATTTTAGAAGGCCTGGACTACATCCATAGAAATGGCTTTGTTCATTTAGATATAAAACCTGAAAATATTATCATTCAACGCTCTAATTCAAATGCAAAAATTATTGACCTTGGCATTGCCTCAAGTACCTGTGGATTTAAAAATAAAAAGCAAGGCACATTTCCTTTTTTAGCGCCTGAAATTGCATTGGGATCAGAGCAAATCGATGGTAAAGCAGATTTATTCTCATTTGCAGCCATGATGCATTATTGTTTAACTCGCGGCGACCTACCGTTTCTTATGCGCAATCGTGCATCAAAAAAAGGAACTGTTTTTTTTGACAAACTGATCGATGAAATCAATTCAGAAACATTGCCTGACCCTGTATCGCATTTTAGGCAACACATTCCAACATATATTGATACAATGATTCATCATTTACTTGCAAAAAAACCAAGTGATCGATTTTATGGAAATGCACGTGCTGTAATCAATACAGTAGTGACTAAAAATGCAGAAATATTTGGTCAGAAGCAATCAAATGCATCCTATCTTCGTCCAAAATATAACACGCACATCGGGAGAGAAGAGGCACAAAACGTAATCCAAAGTGCTATTTCAGACTTTGCAGCACCCAATTCAATACAAAATACGTTTATCATTACTATTTATGGCAATACAGGTATTGGCAAAACTCATTTACTTCAAAAATCACATGACTGGGCATTGTCATATATTGATAAAATTGAAATTTCAAATATCTCATTTCCTGCAAAACATCATATAATCGATCGTTGGATAAATAAATTAAATCAGGATATTGCAGCTAACCAAAATCCTGTTTTAATAATTGTCGACAACTTAGACTGTGCGGATCCTGAAACTAAAGAATTCTTAAAGAATATTTCCAATCATATTATTGATCGATTAAATAGTAATACTCTATATAAACACATCCAACCCATGGGTTTAATTTTCACAGAATCTCAAAAAATAACATTAGACTTAGAGTCATCCCATATTAAAGACATTCACTTAGCTCCGTTTAGTAAAGAAGAAGTAAGCACCTATATCTCAGAAATACCTGCATTTTCGAATATTTCAAAAAATATGCATAATCAATGGGTCAATGCGCTATATGAAAAAACGCAAGGTATTCCGCTGGATTTATCTGAATACTTACAAAATTTGAATAATCAGGGGTTTTTATTTACTCCCTCCGGTGATATTAATATTGCAGGTCCAGATGCTATTTCATTTGCCATCCCCTCGTCAATTAATGAACGCTTACTGCACAGCTATAAGCAGCTTCCCCCATATGAAAAAGAAGTTATCAATTATATGGCGGTTTGGAATGCCAAAGATATTTTGAATGATATCACAAAAAATGAATTACAATATATACTTAAACAAATACATCTGTCGCAAACTATTGACAATTTAATCGACAAAAATATCATTTGTGAATCAAATGAAAAAGAAACCATAATATATCATTTTACCAACTCTCTATTCAGCACTGTTATATACAATCAGTTGGAAAATAGTCATTTACAATCATTGCATCATGATATTGCACAACTTCTAATGTCACATTCCACGTACCCACCTTATATGGCCAAATTTCACAAGGCGTATGCATCGGATATATCAGAAGGAATTAATCACTTTTTGTATTTGGGTCATTATTTTTTACGCAAAGGAAAATTATCACTTTCACGTGATTTTTTGTATAAGGCATTTGATCATTTAACGCATTCCGATACAAAACGATTTATTTTCACCCTCGCACTTCTCATTGAAAATAATTATTTATCCGGCAAATATAATGATGCATACGATTTATTTTTGACATATTGTAAAAATCAAACAGATGATCGCTTTCAAAAAAATCCAATATATAAAGAATTGTTGTTAAAGATTATTCCAGCGCTAACTGAAAAAATGGCATTTGAAGAATCTATGTCTATTATCGACGATACCTACGAATACACACAAGACAATAATCATAACTATTATAGCCTTACATTTATTAATTATCATGCACAACTTGCATATAAACGAGCAATTTCATGGCAAGGGAAACCCGATTACAATGCATTAGATGACCTTCAATTATCAAAAAAATTATATTTAGAAAGCGCTCAGTTAGAAAAAACCTTACCTGCATCTATCGTTAAACGAATTACCACCAATGCATTAGGCACTGTATTATTAGCCTTAGGTGATTTTTCAGGCGCCTATAAATGGACAAAAAAACGGCTAGAACGCATTCAACATGCGACATCAATATTCGATCAAATCCTTGTTCATCTAACATTAGCGGATATTTGCCGATTTCAGAAAAAATACTCCGATGCCATCATATATGCAAAAAAAGCATCTATGCTTGTAAATACAACAGGTAGCAATAAATGGTTATTTTATGTCCACCAAATTCTAGCTACTATTTACCATGATATGGATGAATTTAATTTATCGCTAACCCATGCCAATCAATGCTTAGCTGCAAGTACAGCCTTACAAAAAAATGATAAAATGGATAAAATGTTGGCAAATCACTTCATTCAAATGGGGCATTGCTATAAGGAATTAAAAAACTATGACAATGCATTGCTTTTCTTTTTGGATGCGCTCAACAAAAAATGCATCAATGCAATTCGTTATATCTCTGCCTATACAGGCATCAGTGAAATATATGTGCATAAACATGATTTTGAACTGGCCACATCATACCTGAATAAAGCAGATACATATTTAAATAGCATTCATTCAACATTAACGAATTCATTTGAATTTCGAATTGCCAAATTACGCATTGAAATCATGATCGCAACAAATGAAAAAAAACTGATTCCCGAGCAGCTTGCCAAGCTAAAGCAGTTCGCAAAAGAAAGCCCCCTATTCCAGAAAGAAGTCGATGAGTTGTGCAGTAAAAATGACTTAAATTAATATTGGAATTGCTCCCAACCTGCGAAGATAGGCGTTCCCAAGGGCAACCCCTTAATATATCCCCATCCGACTAACTAACTCAGCCATATGTGCCGCACAATCTTGTGGATCATTTAGCAAAATAGCGCCTTGCTTGATAAGTTCATTGGACCCTTTATATTGCTGATACATCGGATGCCCTGGCACTACAAATAATTCTCGATTTTGCTCTATGGTCAAACGCGCAGTAATCAATGTACCACTTTTTTCAGCAGCTTGCGCAATAATTGTGGCCACGCTAAGTCCACTGATCAAACGGTTTCGCTGTGGAAATCGATGTTTAAGCACTCCAACACTATACGGAAATTCTGAAATAATAAGACCGCTATTTGTAATTCGCTGTGCTAATTGCCGATGTGCGGCAGGATATATTGTCTGTAGCCCATGTCCGACTACAGCGACTGTATGCCCGCCAATATCCAAGCTGCATGTATGCGCAATGGCATCCACGCCATAGGCAAGCCCACTCACCACGCAAAAACCTGCCATGGATAATACTTGCCCCAGCTCATATGTAAAATGTTGTGTATCTGAAAGTGCACGTCTTGCGCCAACAATTGACACGCATGGATTGGCAAGCACTGAAATATCGCCTTTATAAAACAATGCACGTGGTGGATCTGCAATTTGCTTTAATAAAATTGGATAATCGGCATCATCGATCGTAGACACGTGCACATTGCACATTGCCAAACGATTCAGTTCTGATTGAATCGTTTGAACGCAAAAAGTACACGAATTTAAGCGATTACGAATTGCTTTTCTTTTTTTCAATAATCCATTTACTTCTTTGGGCCGTTTAATCGCAATATCCTCTATTGCAAGGCCGTGCTGTAACAGAAAGTACAATAGCCGTGGGTCATCATAAAAAATAGTTTGTAAGTAAATATTCATATACCGCTTGTGTACAAAATCCATTTAACAATCTCCTTATTGTTAATTTGGCACAGTCGGTAATATAGGTGGCGACGCTTAAGATCTAGTTGAGATGAGTTTTACTTAGGATTCACACGTGATTTTAACTCTTTACCTACTTTAAAGAACGGTAACCGTTTTTCATTTACAACTACGGGATCACCTGTTCGTGGATTGCGACCAGTATAACCTTTATACTGTTTGATAGAGAAACTGCCAAATCCTCTTATCTCAATCCGTTTGTTTTGAGTCATTGCACGCGTCATATTACTAAAAATAGTATCGACGATGAGTTCCACTTGTTTTCTTGGCCACTGCACTTCTTCTGTCACAACATCGATGAGTTCGGATTTATTCATCATCCCTCCGGTGTTGTCTTCACAGAGGGAGCTATCAACAATACTAATTCATGTCAAGAAAATCCTTTTAAAAAACATTGGCTTATATGGATATACCTTAACTATTGGATAATATTATGGAAATTTTATTACTGAATAGAAAATGAAATCTCGCGTTCAAGAATATCAACATCGCTAACCAATACATCGACAAAATCACCAATATGAAATAAGCGATTATTTTTTTTGCCTCGAATACGCATTTTATTCTCATCAAACACATAAAAGTCATCGTCCAGCGACTCGATGGGAATTAAGCCCTCGACAAAAAATTGATTTAACTCAACAAATATTCCCATTTTTGCAATATGCGAAATAATACCGGAAAACTGCTTTCCCTCATGCTGCTGCATAAATAACACTGAATATAATTTATTCATATCGCGCTCTGCAGTAATAGCCACGCGCTCTTTACGAGACAATGACATTGCAATATCATTGAATTTGACCTTGAGTTTTTTTCCATTCGTACGAAGCGATTTTTTCAACATACGATGCACAATCAAATCTGGATACCGCCTAATTGGCGATGTAAAATGACAATAGCATGATGATGCCAATCCAAAATGCCCCTTATTGTCCGGGCTATACACCGCTTGAGGTAATGCCCTTAGCACCTGATGGTTAATTAAACGCTCCACTGGCGTAGATTTTACTTTTTTTAACAGCATAGCCATTTGCTTTGATCCTGCAGACTCAGGCAACTGATAGGAATAGGCCAATGAGTTTAACAGTGTATTAATATTCGCAAGCTTATCTGGTGACGGTTTTTCATGAATTCGATAGATGCATGATATTTTTTGCTGCATTAAATATGTTCCAACAACTTCATTGGCTAAAATCATAAAATGTTCGATCATTTCATGCCCAATATGTCGCATTGTCCGCTGAATATCCGCAATCTCATTATCATTTTTCATGATAAAATTAGCTTCAGGTAAATCAAAATCAATACTCCCTTGCTGCACACGTTTTTTGATCAACACTTTGGCAAGCTGAGTCATCTCACCGATCATCGGCTGAATATCCGCATATTTTTTGCAAGTATCCTGATTTTTATCAATGATCATCTCTGCAATATCCGTATATGTCATCCGATATTTTGATCGAATCACCGCTTCATGAAACAAGGACTTAATGACATTTCCATTGGCATTAATATGTATTTCCGCAACCATAACCAAGCGTTCACGATTGGGCTGCAAACTACACGCGTTATTTGACAAGCTCTCTGGTAACATAGGGATACACTTACCAGGGAAATACACGGATGTTCCACGATTAAAGGCCTCTTCATCAAGCACACTACCCTCTTTTACAAAATGCCCGACATCTGCAATCGCTACCCACAGTTTGCAAGAAGCATCCGCTTGTGTTTCTAACGCAACCGCATCATCAAAATCCTTTGCAGACTCACCATCTATCGTAACAAATGGCATAAATGTTAAGTCCTTACGACCTTGTGTATTTATATTTTCACTCGCTAATTTCGCATAATTTTCTGCCTCAGGGCTAAACGATGTACGCAACTGATGCTTGGCAATGACTGCCCCCTGCTCAGTGATTATTTCTCCTCGTTTGCCAAACACTTGAACAATCTTACCGGACATCACATGATTAGCGGATGGATAGTGTTTAATCGCTACCAATACATTATCTCCGGATTGAGCCCCAGACAATGCAGACTTTGAAATGGATATGCAGTATTTCACACGGCGATCATCGGCAATCACACGATACTGATTTTTCACTTTTTCCAAACGCCCAAATAATTCGTGAACATTATGTGTCACAATATTTTCTATCACGCCTTCATATAAATTGCGACCCTTGGCTTTCACTCGAATTTTTACAATATCCGTATGCATCGCATAATTGATCGCATGCGCAGGAATAAATACATCTTCCGTCATATCAGCTATACTTACAAAACCGTAGCCATTACGATGCAAAAATAGCTCACCTTCTTTATGTACAACTTGATTTCGACGGTTTTTACTAGAGTTTTTATTATTTTCAGATCGATCCCGCGATAGCGGCTGTTTTTTTGAATATGCCATAGATATATACATTTATCTGATTTACCCTATAAGTACAAGGATAGTTTTTTATAAACATTGACTGTATCTATAAAATATGGTCAATCCCTTATATAATAAATTACTAAAAAATGAAGAGGAGGATGCGGATGGTTTCTATTCCAGCTTTAAGTCCAGCTTCCAACCTTCAAGGATTGATACGAATTCCTCCAACATTGCCTGCAACACCTCAACCTTTGACTGGCTCACACACGCTTATTCCTGAAAATGCACCTGCAATACCGCGTTTTATTGGAAAGCGACTGATGGGACAATCCCCTCAATTGCGTGATATTCCTAGCTCTGGACAATTTGCATTTCATCAAATGCAAAATGATGCCCGCAGATATCAGAAAAACACAATCATGAGGAATCCATGGTGTACTATCGGCGAACAATTGATACTTCCAGGAGGCCGTATTACCGAATCGATGATTCAGAATGCACGCCAAGAAAAATGTTGTTCAAGCTCAGAATTAAGCAGCAATGATTTTTTTCCTCCAGACTTATTGCCATTTTTAGGCCTTATGGAATATGTCGATCACCTTTGGAAATCAGCATTAAAAGATAAATCATTTAAATACCTTGCACAAAACATATTTAACGCATTTCCCCATACACTTCGTGCACTATTTGCAGCAGCCAACAACCCAATTGTTACATTTAACGGCATGCAAATACCATCTCAGCATCATCCTTATGGTTTAGCAAAAGAAAATGAACAATGGGATGCATCGAAACACTGCGCATTTAATATTTTATATGAGCCTAATTTCCAGGAAGGTTTAAAAATAGGGATATATATTTATCAAGGATTACAGGCCTTAGAAAATTTAACACCCTTATCCGCTTTCATGCTAAGCAGTGAATTAACCATCACCCCTGCAATCAAAAAATGGATAACCAATCTATTTGATTCGACTATTACACATAGCTTTGATCTATTTAATAATGCCCAAACACCATCTCAAGCATTTATATCTCAGGCTCTCAGGACATTATATGCATTCTTTGACTTTCATGGCTATCGACATAATGCGGCAAAACTACAAGAATTAGCAGGCATCTTTATGCCAAGCTTACCTCATATTGATCTTAATAGTTAGCCAATAAACAGAAGCTAAAATAATTCAAGAACCCTAAGCGTATCACTGATAAAAACTATTTTCATTTGATTTTCTAACTATTTACACGTATATTTTTCATCCTTTTTTAAACCACTTTTTTATTATCATACATGTCATTACCATACTCACGTGTCTTAATAAACCAAGGAGAACTCTTAATGTTAGCAAATTTTATAAAACCACAATTATCTATAATAGTTAAACCAATAGCCATGAATACATTTCAAACAACTGCAGTTAAACCTATGTTCATACCGCATGGATGTACATCGAATAAGCCTCCAATTTCTTCTGCTGGCAAAATGGCATTTGGTACTGGCAATAATCAATTATGGAAACAAAAAACGTCACTTCCCTATGATGACCCTTATGCCGGATTAGGACAACTCGATGAGGGTACCAGAGCCCTTATTCAAGAGGCACATTCCTTGCTATACGCTGGCGCATACCATCTAATGAATCTGATACATGGACGACCAATGCCTGCTCTCGCAGGTGCTCACGGATATAGCATGCCCATGCAATCAATGCCTCCATCGCAACAGGGCAGCGATACCTATCTATCTGAAATGCAATCAAATACAGCAAATGCACAACAAATAGATTTTCCATCATCATTTGACGCTAACATCACACCCAAATTCTAAGAAATGCAATCACTACTCAAAGTACTCATCCAACAACTAAGAAAAAATAAAAACCCTATTACATCCCTTCTAGTATCACGCATTAGAGCAATTCAATCGGATGTCAATCAACTCTATCAAGAACTCCGCGATCAAGATATACCGATTGAAAAAGGCATCACGCAATGGAAAGGCTTAGCAGGACAGCTGATTAAAATTGATACTCAACTGAGCCGTGCGGGTATAGATATTGAGGTCGGCGAAGATACATCATTACGCACATATCTAGAAAACCACCTAGCGCCTTTACTAGTGTCGTTAGAAACACAAATACCACCTAAAGAAGATGAGTTTGGTAGTTTTGATGACGCCTTTAGTGAATTTAGTGCTTCCACCGTAACTCAAACTAAACCCGCATCACCCCCTAAAGATGAAGATAGGGAGGCATTAATGTCACTCATTCGATTAATGGAACAAGGTGCGCATGCCGTCGCATTTACATCATCAATTATGCAAGAACTTCCGCAAACGCCGACATCCAAAGCAGCAGCAACAGCAAACATGACAATTGCAGATTTAAGTGCGCAAATGGAAGCAAACATGCAAAGGACTACTTGGGCCAGCATACAACCAGAGGTGCATGGTATTTTTAACGAGGCCAACCAAGCCATTGCCAGTTTTATCATTAATTCAGAAACTACCAATCAATCAATTGAGGGCATACGAATAGATTTTCAAGCATTATATAATCGTTTAAATACAGGATCTATTTCAGCGACAGAGGCCATTAGTGAATGGATTGGCCTCGTGTATTTAATCGACATTTATAAGAATAGCATACCACAAACACCTCGCGCAATGGGAACATTTGCAATCAGAACTGAATTAAACACACTACTGAGTCAATTAGGCCGTCGATTAAAGCAACAACTGGCCACACTCGCAGCAAGCTAATTGATTAAACAATCTAAAGATTATTATTTACATTGATCGACGCACTTTGGACCGGCGCACATCGGATTCCATGGAACATTTAATAGCAATCACCAGTGAACGTGCACGATTGGCCCATAAATTAATTCCTTGCTCATCCCGAACAATAGCTTCTTTAAAATCCTGCGCCGCTTTTTTATAATTTTTGTGACGCAAATACAATTCCCCGCGATTCACATAGGTGGACACATCATGGGGATTTAGTTTAAGGGCTTGCGAATACTCCATAATTGCTTCAATGGGTCGCTCTAGTTTTTGATGAATGGCGCCCATCACACCATGAAAATAAGCATTGCGATGATCAAGAACAATCAATCCTTGAAAAATTTGATAGGCCTCATCCAATCGACCATGAGTCAGCTTAACAAAACCAATATCAGAAATTTGAAATAATTGATTCCGACTTAATCCCTTTAATTCCGCCATGCTCACATTATCATTCAAAAAAGCATAGAGCACATCTGTCACATGTTTGCGTCGATCGGGCGTAGGATCCAAAATTTGCGTTTGTTTATTATCCACTATTTATTACCTCGCACTATATTTTGAAATAATTTCACGTTTAGTACGGTTAATTTCACCCAACATACCATGAACCTGATCCATTACAGATGAAATATTTTGCATTAATTTTTGCATATCTGCCATCAATAAATTCAACTGATAGGATTTATCGCGCGTTTCAGATTGCGCAAGCTGCATTTCGCCATAATACCTAGGATCCGATGGATCAAGTGTATGCAAATCCTCGGACACACGCTGCAATGACTCATTGATGTGCGTGGTTTTTTTCCCAAGCCAACTCATAAGTACACCGTTTTTTGTAGAATTCACTTTAGCCATAGCAATCAACACAAACTCAACACCAATGCGCCCATCTTTGGCAAGCGCAATCAAGCGTTTAAGCTCGCTTTCCACCTCACCCATTTTACTTTGATACTCGCGCATCATCTGCATATCAAACACTGAATTCCACGTATCATTCATAAATTCCTGCCATTCATCCATAGTACCATCTGCCATAGATTCCAACTCCGCAATACCCATAGGAGTATCTCCCTGTGGCAATGCATTTTCTGACCCGACATTAAGTGCTTTGCTAGCCATACTATTAAGTGATAAATTTAATGACTCGCCAATACTTGCTATATCCTGTTCTCCAAGACCTGCATTTTTATGATGCATTGGAAAATCAGATATATTTGGTGCAGGCACAGAAGCACTGTTCGACTTAATCGGATTATCTTGAACAATGCTACCCGCCCACTCACGCCATTGGCTAGCAAAAAATTGTTGAAAGTCTTCAATTTTAAAATCTGAATGACTGGCAATCACTTCAAAAATATTGCCCTTATTCAGCGCTTCTACTAATTCTGGATCCAATGCTTGCGCGCGCGCATTCAGGTTATTGGATGTAGGCATTTGTGTACGATTAATTCCTGCCATAAGCTATGTCTCTTGTTTCTGTTTTTGTTGCAGCTGCACAAGCAACATATGTGATCGTTGAACAAAGGGATCATCGCTATCGCTTAGCTGAATGGCCGTTTGAAAATCTGTTTCTGCATCGTCCAAAAGACCAAATGATAGAAAAATTTCACCTCTATTAGTCAAGCTTACAACATCGTCATTATCCAATTCAATGGCTTGCGTATACTCTGCAATCGCTTCTGCAAAGCGCTTCTGCCGTTGTAAAATTGATCCCATCACTGAATGATAGTATGCATTTTTATCATCCAAAACAGTGAGCACTTTAAATACGCGTTCTGCATCGTCATTGCGTCCTGTATTAAATTGGTTGAAACCATATTCCGCGATTTGAAACAACATATCCGGAGTAAAACGCATTAACTCCGCCCAATTCAAATCACCATTGATAAATGACTGAACACGCATCGCACCTGATTTTTTCTCATCATCAGATACATGCGCATATTCTTTTTCGATGGATTGCAAAAATTCCTTTGGCGTTACATCGGTTATATCTTCATGAATTTTAGCAGTTTTATCTGATATTGATTTATCATGCTCTGTCATCATAGGCTCCATTTATATTACATATAAATATCACTTGATATATCATAAGAGCAAGCGCTTTCCACCATGAATGCATTAAAAAACACCTATTTCGTAGATACTCCCATTCAACGCATTCATTGCCCTGCACAAATACAATACTATCGCATGGTCGATACGGTACGTTGAATTCGACCTTGTGTTTCGAGCGCACCCTTTGTGGTATTGGTAAGCGTTTCCACAATCTGAGCAAATTCTTCCATCATTTGGCTAATTAGTTTTTGTGAAGTCGCAATCGCATCCGTTTCGCTTTTTACCAATGTCATGGTTTTCATCAGCTCATCTGAATTCGATGGATCTGCAGAATCTGCCTGCACATCCAACAATTTATTCGTCCACTTGCGAGATAATTCTTGGAGTTGAATGAGTTTTTTTCCCATTTCAATTTGTTGCTTGGCCTTATCCTTTGAAATAATATATGTAATAAATTTCATAAATTGATATATTGCGCCCATATCACCGGACTCTGCCATTTTTGATAACTTATAAAATAATAACATTAAATTTTTACCGCTTTTTGTATTCTGATTGATCGCATCAAAATTTTGTGCCACTTGATCTTCAGCCATCAATGCATTCATAAATGCCTGACTTTGTTGTGGTAAGGATTGTGATTTCACACCCCAACCAGCAGGTGCTGTAAAAGCCTTTACCTGGTGAGAGCTTAATTGTGATTCACGTGATCTTGCAGCCATTGCATTTGGTGTTGAGCTAGCGCTTCCCCCTCTTACTGACATTGACTTTGACGATACATCACGAAGGTTCATGCCCGCAGCACTTTTATATGAATTTAAATTAACCTTTCGACTGGCTTGGCTGTTTAACTGCTCTGCACGGACAAGCGCTTGTTGAATTTTCTCTTTTAACATCTCCTTTGCCACTTGATCCGTGGCCTGGCTCAGCTGTTTTTGAAGTGCATTTAACTCTTTAACAATCGATTCCAAACCCTGATCATAAGGAGATCTTGCAGAGGCAACAGATGCTGCTTTGGATGCTGCATTTGATTGTGAAGACTGTGCATAAGCTGTACGCTGTTGCGAAGTCCCTGTCGATTTTGATTTGGATTCATTTAATTTCCAATATTGATCCCATTCATCATTTGAAATACGCCCATCGTGATTCACATCTATTTTTCGCTTATCTATTGTGGCCATATGCCCTCCTTGTACTGATTATACAGTTACTTAACAATGCAAAAGGCATACCAAAAAATCGATATTTTTTTAAAAATAATTAATATTTTTTACTTATTTTTCAACAACTTAGAGAAACAAGCGATTTCCTTGAAATATAAAAACAGACATTAAGTGGTGACTTTCACCCCCATCACTGAACAGGAACCACAGTGGGTGCGTCTGTCCGCTCAGGTTTAAATTCACCGTCTGACTCTGGAAGCTTAGGGGCTTTTTCTTGAATTTCAGGCGGCAACTGCAATCGATACACCACATCCTTTGAGTATACATTGGATTTATCCGTATAAAAAAGAATTTGATGGCTTACCATTATAATAGATACAGCAAGGAGCAACACACCCACATATCCTTTCACATTAAAACCCAATTCCCACACATTAATTTGAGGCGCCATTCGATTAGCAAGTCCTAAAATAATATCGGTTAGAAAAATAGCCAAAATAACAGGCGTCGACATTTGCAATGCAATGTACACAACTTCCCCTGTAATCTGAATAAATAAATCAATCACAGGTATAAACCCAATGCCTGTATTTGGAAATTCTAAAACAGGTAACACTGAAAAACTTTGAAAAAAACTATGAAAGAAAATTAAATGCCCGCCTGAAGCCAAGTATAATACAATACCCAGCTGAAATATAAACATGCCCAGAATAGACCCTTGCGATCCAAGCTGCGGGATCAATAACCTAGCAATTGATGCACCGCGCTGGTTATCAATCATCTGACCCACAGAGCTAAAAGCATGAAAAATAATGGACACTGAAAATCCAATTAGCAAGCCATAGAAAATTTCTTTTAAATATAGCATGCTCAATAACATGATATCCTCTGTTAATGGAGGAGGCTGTTCAGGCAGTAAATATGGAAAAATAAAGCCTGTGAGCACAAAGGAAGTGGCCACAAGAATATATTTGGGCAGTGGTTTTCCAAAAATAAATGGAATGACAGACGCCATCATCAATACACGCGCCCAAATAAGTGTAAAAAAAATCAACCCAAAGCTTAGGTTGATATCCACACCTAATTTTGTAAACAAATCATCCATAAAGAAAGCTCAATAATATTAATTTATTTAGTATGCATTCACTAATGAATATATTGTGAAAACGATCCGTACAGCGATGTGGCAAGCCCGATTAATTGGGCAAGCATCCATGGACCTGTAACCGCTAATGCAGTTACAACCGCAAATAATTTGGGTACAAATGTTAATGTTTGCTCTTGAATCTGTGTGGTTGCTTGAACAATACTAATCGTTAATCCCACCAACAAGGCAGTTAAAACAATCGGTGCTGTTAAGATCAAGGCCAAAAAAAGCGATTGTTTGGCAATGCTTATAAAATATTCAGGCATAAGTTCCTCTTACACATACCCTTGTATGAGCCCTTTAGCAATTAAATGCCATCCTTCGACAAGAACAAATAATAATAATTTAAATGGCAATGAAATAGTCACTGGTGAAATTTGAAACATTCCCAGAGATAATAATATATTCGCAATAACAAGATCGATCACTAAAAATGGTAAGAATATAATAAAGCCAATTTGAAATGCCTCGGTTAATTCGCTAATCACGAAGGCTGGAATTAATCCAATAAAATCCTTGTCCGTAATAGTCTCTCGAATAGAATCATCCTTTTGTAATTCAAGCGCAAGATTGAAAAACAATGATCGTTCTTTATCATGAACATGCTTGAGCAAAAAATTACGAATAGGCTCTTTTCCTTTATCCACTGCTTGCGTCAGCAATCCAATGGATGCTTGCGATAATAGTGGTTGATTGGTTCCTTGATTGATCACACTACCTGCTTCTTTATAGATTGAATACCCAATAGGCGCCATAATATATACAGTTAAAATAATGGATAATCCTGTAATAATAATATTTGGCGGAACCTGTTGTGTCCCCATGGCATTTCGTATCAATGCCAATACAACTGCAATTTTCACAAATGATGTCACTAGCATGACGATAAACGGCACCATTGAAAGCGCTGCTAATGCAACTAACATCACTAATGGCTTTGATACACCCATAGACTCGCCAGCCATTTGCGCATAAGCAAAAGAACTAATGCCCATTCCAAATATAAAACTGACTATACATAACAGCCATTTTATTTTTTTATTTAATCGCATAAATTCCCTCTAAGCAAATGGCCTACAAAATGATTATTCATAAAATCAGTCATTTTTTTTCATAGACTTATCTATATCTACGCCTGAAATTAAATCCACATCATCCTTTGTTAATTCAGTAATCATACTTATTTGCTGATCTGTAATACCGAGTAACAAATACTTGGATGCAATATGCACACAGTATAGTTGCTTTCGTGGCTCTAGCGTATGCCTAAATAATATATTAACCGCATTTGGATGAGAAGATCGCTTGAACATGCTTAATTTAGGCACGACATATTTTAAAATTAAAACTGCAAACACTGATACAATACCCAATAGAAATAACATTTTGACAAATAACCATGAAAAATCAATGGCACTATCCGGTGTAGCAGTGACTGTTTGTATATTTGCAAGAAGTCCCATCATAAATAAATCCTATTTATTCAACATTTTTATTAATCGCACACCCATTCGACCATCAATTTCTACAAGCTCTCCCTTAGCAAGCAATCTACCATTGGCCACAATATCTACAATTTCATTCGGCTCTCGTTTAAGATCAATAATATCACCTTGTTTATACTGTATCATATCACTGACATTAATCATTGTTTTTCCAACCACTGCCACCAAATTGACTGGAATGTCAGATGCCATATCAAGAGCATATTTTTCTTCACTCGATATATTTTTTGATATGTTTGTATCATTTTTAGGTATTGATAGATCCTCACTAAAATCGCTATCACTTGAAATATCTGTTTTTTCATCAAGACCTGGGTCAGGAGTATCTGCAACTGTTAACTCACTAAATTCATCAGAAAGGCCAAAATCATCCGCATTATCATCCTCAGATATTGAACCTGAGTCTGACAAAGGTTCTTCAATATTTGGCACTAACTCATCATCGGACGAATCATCCCATTCATCAAAATCCTTTATGTCGTCCTCAAACTCATTTATATCATTAAACTCATCATCTGTCCTTTTCATGCGGATCTCCTTGTACAAACCCTGTAATTTTGCACTTTAATTGTTTTTTTGTACTATCAATATGTGCGCTATATCCACCTTGAGTGCCATGACCAATGCGCAAAACAACATCACCTTTCAACACTTGCTTATCTATATATACATCACTTTCATCAAAAATAATAATATCATCTTTTTCCAAGCTTTGAATTTCAGATTCAGTCACGCGTGTTAATCCACACTCTGCCCTCACTGGCATACGAATATAACCGGCATCTTTCATCGATTGAACATGACGATGCTCGGCAATCGATGAAAAACTATCATCAATTTGTAACCATTCACTTTGGGAAATCAATTGAGGAATAAATATTCGAACAAATCCATTTAAGCTAGGCATTTGAAATTGAGTCAAAATATGAGCAAGTTTTTCACCGGAAAATCGCGGAGTTAACATCATACCCGCTAGTTGATCATAGGATATAATACCATTTAATCGTAAATGAATATCTTTATGGCTACTTTGCTCATGCATAATATATAATACACGCATCATAAAGTATTCCATCACAGCAAGTTCAGTATCATTGAACTCAACTGTATTTGGAATTTGCTCCGAAGGTTCTCCCAATATGGTTTTGATAATATGATAGGCCAAAAATGAATCCACCTCCAAAATAATTGGCAAATCTGAATTTGAGTTTTGTACAGACAGCAGTATAGATGATTTTGAAATATTATTTAATGCATTTCCAACACCCAGCATATCGATAGTTGAAAGCGATATATTTAAATCCTTGCGCAACACTGATTTAAACACATCTTTCATAATCTGCGATATTTTTTTCTGAACACATGCTGATTCAAATCGGTTTAATCGATCCAAAAAATCACGATGTTCTGAGGTATACTTTTTCAAATTAAACTGAAATGGCTTTATTGTCATAATAATCTCATGGAAACGATTAAGTTAGATATCAATATATCAACTGATAATGATTTCATCAATATCAATTCCTTTTCTTTTTAAGCGAGAGAGTAGTTTCTCATTGTGCGAATGAAGAACTTGCTTCACATCCTCTTTATCAGTCTTAAACTCCGCATGTACTTTGCCTTTTTTCGAAATTATGCGCAATTTCATTCCCTTGCATATCTTTTCATTGAGCTCCAATTGTATTTCTTTATCCCCATCATGGTTTATACCTACTTTTGCAAATTGAATTATCTTATCCAAAATATGCTGTATCATTTCTGATTGTTTTGCAGGCGCCATGGATTTTATTTTTAAAGGCTGATCTAATTTATCTATCAACTTTCCACGTAAATTTACTGGCAATGAGTCCACGCCTGCCTTTTTAAGTGCTTTTGCCATACGCCGATTTCCCCCGGCCATTGCATTATGTTTTTTCTGATCCTGATTTTGCTGAGAATCGTCATGACGCTCTTTGGTTCGCCCCTTCGCATTAATTCGCTGATGCCCTACTTTTACACGACTTTGTTTTCGAGTATCATTTTCTTCTGAATCTGCAGACTCTTCTTTCTTTTTCTCCTTTTCATCCATCTCCTTATGTTTTTCCTTCACTGCTTCCTTTATAGTTTCTTGCGAGCTAAGCGGATTTTTAGTCGGCGATTTCATTTGAGTGGATGATTGCAATGGCTGTTCTTTAACCAATTGATCAAACTCAGAGTCCATATTTTTTTGTTTATGTTTATTCTTTTGGGCCTCGTACTTTGCCTGTACTCGTTGAGATTGTTTTATTTTCTCTGCCATACATTCTCCTATCTATACATCCCCATCTGAAGCACCGCCTTCACTGCGCCAACTTTTTAGCTGATGAATCACTTGACCCAGCTCATCGAGCTCCTTTGCTTCTTTTGCAGACAATTCATTCTTTATTTTCTTTTCCCAAAGTTCTTTATGTTTTTCCATTACTTTAAACTGATTAGCCGCTTCAATATAATCTCGACGAGCAGATGTTACTTTTTCTTCACAATCTTCAATATGTAATTTTTGATCATCTATTTCTTCTTCTTTTTTTTCCTCATCATCTTTTAATTTATCTAAAAAATTCACATGAACATGGCTATAACCGATTTTACCACCTACTTTTACATGATCAGCCATATCCTTTCGAGCATTTTTAAAGGATTTAATAATATCATCCTTTTCTTTTTCAAGCGTTTTTAATGTTTCTTTTTCCTTATTTAACGTAATAATTGCTTTTGCTAATGCCATTTCAGATTGGCGTTTTATGCGTTCCTTAATTCGCAATAACACTTGTAATCGATACACTTTTTTTGGCATCTAATTCCCTATCAATCAAATATTTCCTTTAATTCATCAATACCTTCTTGCAAATCCACCTTTTCATTCACATCCTGTTTCAAAAAATTATTCACTTCATCTATTTTTTCAATGGCATAGTCCACATTGGGATCACTACCCTCCTCATATGCACCGATTAGAATTAAATCCCGTTCACGTTCATAATTGGCAACAACTTCACGTAATTGTTTGGCACTATTTTTATGGTCATCATCAATAATTGAATCCATTACACGACTGACACTTTCTGAGATATCAATCGCTGGATAATGCCCGCGGCTTGCTAGTGATCTGGATAAAACAATATGTCCATCTAAAATAGAACGCGTTTCATCGGCTACTGGCTCATTCATATCATCGCCAGCCACAAGCACTGTATAAAATGCAGTAATAGAACCCTTATCTGAATTACCTGATCGCTCGAGCAATTTCGGCAATGTTGAAAAAACGGATGGCGTATAGCCTTGCCTTGCAGGCGGTTCTCCCACAGCCAAGCCTACCTCACGAAGCGCTCGCGCAAATCGTGTTACAGAGTCCATCATCAACATTACTTTTTTACCCTGATCTCTAAAATACTCAGCAATGGCTGTTGCCACATAAGCGGCCTTCAAACGCACAAGTGACGGCTGATCAGAAGTCGATATAATAACCACTGAACGCTTTAACCCTTCCTCACCTAATGACTCTTCAATAAAATCCCTGACCTCACGACCACGTTCACCCACTAAGCAAATTACATTGATTTCAGCTTCTGTATTTCTTGCAATCATACCAATAATTGTGGATTTCCCTACACCCGCTGCTGCAAAAAAACCAACGCGTTGCCCTTCTCCAATAGTTAGCATTGAATCAATCGACTTAATTCCCACCTCAATGGGGCGCGTCACCCGCTCACGTTTTAATGCTTCTGGCGGACTGGCAGACACAGGGTATTCATCTGAATAATGCAATGGACCTTTAGATTCAATATCTAGAGGCTCACCAAGTCCATCTAGAATTCGTCCCAACAGACCATCTCCCACACGTACAGTTAGTATATTTCCACTTGGCAGCACATCATTTCCAAGGCCAATGCCTTCAATATTTCCAAGAGGCATTAATAATACTTCTTGATCTTTAAAACCTACTACCTCTGCTTTAATAGGCGATTGATTGTGATAAGGCATAATAAAACAAAGCTCACCAATACGCACACCAGGCACCATGGCTTTCACAACAATGCCTGTAAGCTCAGTTACTTTTCCTTTAATTGTATACGTGGATACACTGGACAATCTGTGATGATATTTTTGAAAATCTATCATAGGCAGCGATGTCTTTTTATCTGGCATATTATCTCCACCTATCCATCAATCAACGCACGCTTAATTGCATCCAATTGTAATTCTAAACGCGCATCAATGGTACCAACTTCTGACTCAACAATGCAGCCTCCTTGTGAGACATCATCCTGGCATCGGAAATCAAGCCGTCTTATTTGGTCACTTAGTGCATTTACCTCTGATGGATTTGTCATAATACATTCATAGTCTACAGGGTTTAGTTTTACCACAATTCTATCACCCAAAATCCGATCAATGGCTTGGCGAACAACCCCAGCAATGAATGACTTATTTTGAACAGCCAATTGGCCAATAATTTTTTCCGCAATCCCCATTACTAAGCTTATCATTTCAGGTTCTGCATTGGCATAAAACGCTTCTTTTTCTTTTTCAATCACCATCACTTTTTCAATAAATTCCATTTTTCCTTGTTCAGCACCTTGCAAACGGGTATTTTCTATCAATTGCTCCGCCTCATTTTTTGCCTGTTTCAATACTAGTGCAGCATCCTTTTTTAATTTCTCAGCATGCTTATGTGCATTATCTAAAATGATCTCCGCTTGTTCTCTCGCATCAATGACACGTTTTCGAAGGATATTACTACCATCCTCTAATGCGTTCGTTGACTGTATTTGAGATATCTGTTTGGGTGCTTTAATAATTTTTTTCATAATTACCTTTTATTATTCGAACTAAACTAATTTAACATATTTATTATCAGGATTCAAAACATAGCGACTATATATTCCACAAGAATGATCTCAAAATAAATATTTTTTTAACAACCTCATATTTACTTCTCACAATCCTCATCATTATCATCTGCCATGCTTGTTCGAGTTTCTTCTTCAGACTCTACAATCTCTTTATTGCGTATAAAGGTCTTATCCTCATCATTGTCATACATATCATTGGCTTCCAATAAATCTTTTAATTTTTCATTCATAACTGCACCTGATTTTAACAACTCGCTTAATGTGCTATACACCATTGATCTTGTTTTTTTAGACACTGTTTGTGGCAAACACAATGATCGAGTCGCACTATGCCTGAGTTCTTGTCCAAGCGCTGGCGGCAACCGATATATAAGTTGTTTAAAGTAATAATTAATATCGCTACCATTACTTCGTGCAAAAAGAGATAGGCCTAAGTAACTAAGATAATCCTCTCTGGACTTATGCGTATCCTCAATAGTCAAAAGACTATTTTTCGCATAGCGACTAATAATATGATGAGTTCCATGCACCTTATAAATATATGTTTGAAGCATCCGTGCATCTTTTAGCGACAATCTATGATAGATGCTCTTTAATGCTTTTTTAGGCATGCCCATTAACGCATATGCCAGTTCCAGCAAACCCAAATAATGAAATAATGTATTTAAATTATCCACTGACAATGTATTTATTAGCGAGCAATATACATTTTGAGATGTATTTGACAGCATTACTCTATGTGGAAACTTTTTAATAAACTTCGCCATAATCAACTGTAATATATCGGAATTAACAGAAAATGCATTGGACACCTTAGGAAGGCTGGACGATATAGTCTCTGGCATATTGGATAATGCATATTTGACAATATTAGATGGCAATACGCGCAGCAATATACCAATAATTGCAACAGGCTCCTCAAGTAAATGCTTAAACACCCATGCCGGATGATAATATGCTAATTCATCAATACAAGCACCTAATGACAGTCCCTGTTTAATACGATATCTGAGAGCACCTACTTTTTCTTCTTTATATGTAAGGCATAATTCATTTAAACGCGAACCATCTATGTCAGAAATAAATGGAATTAATGAAGATGCATTCGTTCCCATATGCAGATTTGCCAATATTGCAATGTGTTTAAGCCGACAAGGTGATACCATTTGCGCCTCTTCATTATTGGACCTGTGTATTTAGCAATGTTTTTACAGATGATACAGACTCACTCGCAATTTTGACAGCCATTTCAGTTTCTTGGGCAAATTGAAATACTTTTGCTTGAATCACTAATAATTCCTGATTTGAAAATTTCTTACCACTATATAGAATATGATTCATAATTGAATCCATTTGATATTGACCCTGATTCACATCAGATAGCATATTGAGTACGGTATCTGATCCTTTGGATTTAGATACATTCGTCGAATCTTTGGCAGGATCAAACATAATCCCTTCTGCATCAATAGCCTGCATTTTTGAAGTGGAGGACAAATCTGCATCTGCACCAAGGCCTGTTTTATCTGCGAAATCCGTAGCGGTTTGATCCATTTGAGTTAAAACATCTTTAAATTGATTTTTTCCAGATTCTGACTTGCCCACTTGTTTATTATTCAGGGCCTTATCAGAAATTTGCTTTTGTATCTTAGCAGCTACCATTTTTACAGACATAAATTCCTCCCTACAATGACTCTTCACACTCAGGTTGATCCAATGCACGTTGTCGAATACGTTTAAATAACAGTGATAATGCTTTGGAATGCAACCGTGAGGTCCAAGATTTTGATAGTCCTAACTTAATTCCAATTTCTTCAAATGTTTTATTTTGAAAATAATACATCATTACCAATTGCTTTTCTTTTTCCGGTAAAGAACTAATTGCATCCCGCATATGCCGTCTAATCTGTAAAAACTCAGTATGCTGTTCAATATCTATATTATCTGTATCCTCAATTTCCAAATCCTCATTGGCATCATAGGATATTATATAGATAGACGCCAGATTATTGACTGTTTCCTGCACTATTTCATGCGAGGAATCATCATTTAAATGGCTAACAGATTGATTATTAAGCGATTGATGCTGTAAGAATTCATTGGCTGCTTCTTCAAATTTAACCTTGGCATATAATGTTCTTGGCAGCCACCCACTACGGCGAAGTCCGTCAAAAACTGCTCCCTTAATGCGATAATAGGAAAATGTACGAAAATCGACATCTTGCCCCTCATCAAAGCGTTTAGCAGCTTCTAACAATCCCAATCTCGCATTGCATAATACTTCATCATAATCAATATTGACAGATAATGAGTGGCATATACGGCTAGCAATGGAGGAGGCATAGGGCATATACTGCATAACCAATGCATCTCGACGCTTAATCTGTGCAGGAGATGCTTTATTAGTTACATCCTTTTTCATCCTTTTTTTTCCAAGCGCTGCCCCGCGTAGCAATTCATCTGTTTTTTTGCGCGATGTGAGAATTGCTTTTTTATTGGTGACTTTTCCTGTATCTGATAATGCCGCTTTGGCCATTTAGCCCCCTTATTTATCATCACATTCTTTATATGCAGGGAACATGCCAACTATCGACAATTTATCTTTATTTTTTATTCTTCAATTTCAAATACTTACGAATTTTTATAGAATTTAAATATTATTTTTATATTGAAATAATAATAAACATGGGGAGTTTTATCCCCATACCGTATAGACTAATAATGGGATTGCCTTCAAAATAGGTATTTCGGGGACTTGTTCAAAAATGAAAAAAGCTCTCAATACTTCGCAATGTTTAAGGGCCAAAGAGACGACCACGCAAAGTTGATTAAAAAACCACGAGTGTAGCAGGAAACACTAAAAATTGAGCTTATTAAGGGCAGTTCCATCAGGGGACTGGTGAAAAATAGCAATTTGTGGGGTTGTTCAAAAATGTCCAGATTCAAGGCCTCCCGCAAACTCGTAACCGGAGCGTACATGCGAGTACGTGAGGATTGCGAGTGTAGCGGGAAACACAGAAGATGGGCGTTTTTCAACAACCCCATCAGACATCTTTATTCGGTTAATAAAAAAAAGGCATGGAAAACCATGCCTTTTTTTGTATCATAAATGTGTTCATGCGCTATTCAAAAGTACCATTGGTTGCATTGTATGTATATGACGTATTGATCGTTCCATTTTGATAGAGATAGCTTGTTGAGCTAGCTTTATTCCATGATCCATCTGTAATTGGATTGGATAAAATTGAATCAAAACACTGGATTGAGTTACATAAGCCAGAGCTTGAGTTTGTATCAAGTGATGCAGGAAATGCACCTGTACCACCTGCGGCCAGATTATTTGCTCTGTAAATTTCCAATCCCGCACGAATAGATCCTACCACACCATCACGTGTTGATTGACGTGCACTTGTTGCTAAATCGATGAACTTTGGAAATGCAACCACTGCCAGAATACCCAAGATAGCAATTACTAAAATTAATTCGATTAATGTAAAACCTTTGCGATTCATATAGCCCCCTGTTTTTAGGAAAAGTTAATTGTTAATGAGTACAATATTATAAATCGTTAACCCCCATTTGTCCACTCTAATTCATATGTTTTTTATTTTTTTTAAACCTCCTTTACATAATCTAAAACTCATATCATCCTTTAATAAACCTCTTCCCATCGTCCTACTGTAATAGTACCTGTTTGCGCTTGCCCTCCAGTAAATCCAGACCCACCAACACCAGCTCCATATGTAATATCATAATCCCCTTGCCCTGTAATCGTAACATCTTCCTTAGCAATTAATCCACCCACCATATTTAAATCCGCTTGCCCAGAGATATTGACTTCTGTTGATGAATATATCCATCCATTTAAATTAAATGCACCCGTACCTTGCCCAGATAACTGAACATCTCCACCTGCCACAATGGCGGGATTACCTGCATCCGGCGTTACGTGAATATATGATTGACCTGCCAAGCTAAATTTATCCTCGCAAATAACAGTTCCATTGACAGTCACAGTGGATTGTCCGGATATTTTAGCATTCCCCTTAATATAGATAATACCCGTAAATGTATTGCTATCTTGCCCACTTCCAAGCGTATAATTGCCCTCAATAACTGTATCCGCAATACCTTCCCAATAGGACCAATCCGGATCTGGTGTGGTATTTTCCACAAATTCCAACGCATCCTCACCGCTTATCGCCACATCTGCCTGACCACTTTCATATACATCACCATCGATTGATAAATCACCTGTAATATCAACATCCGCTTGCCCTGATGCAGTGACATCTTCACCCACACCCACATTTCCGACTACATCCAATTCCCCTTGTCCAGAAACAGTTAAATCCTGCTCCGTATAAATTGCATGATCAAAGGATAAATATCCGCTGCCAGATGATTTCTCCAAAGTCTGGCTAATGCTATGGGAAATACTATTCACAGTCCCCACCACAAGAACATCTATGGAATTGCTCGATGCATTGGGATAGGATACAGCAAAAGATCCATTGGCAAAGTTCATCGAATAAGTCGTACCATAGTTATCCATCCAATCACTATCCGTGCTTAGATCTTTAATTGCAAATTGCACCCCGGCCTGTGCCACATCAAATGCTTGATTGGAAATAAATTCATCCGCTACCATTTTCCCAGAACGCGTCATCACTGAGATCAATGAGGAGCCAATGGTGGACATCACCAATAACCCAATCACAGCAGTGATAATGGATAGTCCATGATTATTTAAATATAATTTTTTCATAAGCTATTCCGTATCCACGCCGAAGTTTGCATCGCCATACTGGGATCTGCTTTATCAATAGTACATCGAATGATCGCAATTTCAGATATGGCACTGGCTGTTGCACCACTTGACGTTAAGTAAGTAAATGTCACATCATTTAAGTTCTCCAACAATGTAACACTGTTTAAAGTGAGCGTTCCACTGCTAAATGCAAAACTGACACCTTGATCATCAATATCACTATACTGCAATTGAGTAGATGACCATAATGTCATCGTCGTATTGGATTTCATTTCCCGCACCTCTTTCACAAATCGATTTAACGCATATTTCATTTCCATTTGTGAACTACGCCTGATCCTCATTGTAAACCAACTATCAAGTTGCATAAATAAAAGCACGGATGCAGATGCAATTGCCGCAACAATTACAATGCTTATTATCGCTTCTACCAGTGTAAATCCCTTCACTGAGCGAGTATATTTTTTATAATTATACATCTGTTTTTAACCCCATGAGTGAATACGTGCTTGGCCAACCCGTGCGTGTAATTGTAATCGTTACACGCTTATAATCCGTTGCAGATATAGACACGCTTGTTAAATCAGCACTCTCTACATAATCCACCGTTACTTCATACGTGTAATCGCTTAAACTACCTGAAAAAACCGTTTGGCTGACAGCACTTATTTGACTAAAATCCTTTACCAATGTTTCTTCCATCATCTGCCTAGACAATAATGTTGCGGTGGTCATTACCTCAGCTTCCACAGAGTCCCTTGCCGCGGAGCTAAGAAGCACACTTAATCCCAGAAAAACTGCGGATAATAGCGCAATTCCTAAAACTGTTTCTATGATTGTAAACCCGTGTTGTTTCATTGTATTTTCAATGCTCCTGTAATGGGTTGAACCGTCACTAATTTATTTTTACTACCACTTGCCAACACAATATTACCTACTGCAGATAATGTCAGACCATTATAATCCAAATAGGGCACGCCATCTGGATTAAACTCCAATTTATTACCACCATCGAATGTCACTGATGTCATGCTCACACCAGAAAACTCACTTTGAATCAATATGGATAAGCTGTTCTGAGGATTTGATGGATCTGAAATAATCGTATCAGTGGACCCATCCGTGCTATACACCTGATATTGATCCGTGGGTGTGGCAGCAAATGTAATTCCATACCATATATTATATGTCATTGCCATTTCCCTAGCCAAACGAATATCAGATATTAATTTAGCAGCAGCAGAATCCAAACGAAATGTAGCCGCACTATTTTGCACAGCAGTGGTGCCAATTACAGCCAATGCGCTAACAATGGCCATCACCAATACCATTTCAATCAATGTAAACCCATGTGAGTATTTATTTATGCATGTCATGTATGCCTCAAGTCCCCCAAAACAGTCCCATTATATCACTATCTAATTACGAATAGCTATATTCTTAATATCATATTTGTAAAAAAAATATGACTGCAAAGAACATTTTATTATTACTTTTCAACAAGTTATACAAAACAGACTGGGTGTAAAATACCATGATTTAATCAAAATATCACAATAAAATTAGGCTCATTTTTTTAATAATGAAACATTCCATAATATAGACTTTTCAGAGAATATTCAAAAATACCACGGATGGGCTATCAAAGATATTGCAAAAAAACATTATCCAATAGTACTGGAATCTAAAATAGCATTCTTCACATGATAAAAATCATTTTCCAATAATCGCATAATCGGTCCAATATAACTCGGAGATAATTGAATACGATCACACGCAGCTTGTGATAGCTGCGGAATTACCGTATCTCCTGAATAGCCAAGTTCCAAAGCAATGGCTAAACAATTGGCCACGTGCACAATAGTCGTTGGAATCATAGAGTCAAACTTCGCCACCTTAATAGGCTCATGATGATAAGCCATTGCACATCCCAAAAATTCCGGCAAATCCCATTTTTTAGCAAGTGCATATCCAAGCTCATTATGTGTCACATCAAAAAACTTATCTTCTGCGACAACCATACTGATATCCTGCTCTTTTGCATATGTAATTGCGGCCTTAAATTCATCTGCAAAATACGCATACATCAACAACCGCCCCATGTCATGAATCAGTCCACTGACAAATGCAGTTTCTGGAGCAGCGTAATTGATTTTTTCTGCAATAATTTTACTGCCTTGCGCCACTGCAATGGAATGCTCCCAATAGGATAACATTGAAAAAGGACTATCCGGGTCATCCTTTTCAGGGAAAATCCCCATCAATGCAACGGATAGTACAAAATCATGAATCACATTAAATCCAAGCATTGAAATAGATTGTGTAATCGATTTAACTTCTTTTCGAAGTGCATAATAGGCAGAATTTGCAAGCCGCAATACTTGCACAGCAATACCTTGATCCGTTAAAATAATCTCACCCAATTTTGAGGCTGTCATGCGTGGGTCTGCAACCGCATCCTTCACATGCATATATACATCCGGCAATGTCGGCAATTTTGGAATATCATTTAGGAGTTTCTCAGCCTTTAATAGATTTGCATCTTTCATACATCACTCTCATCTGAACTAGATAACATTTGCATACGTAATTTTTGAATGAGAAATTTTTTTATTTCCTGCGTGTATTCATTATCCGTATTAAATCGAAGACGCTCTTCAATACGAGATATATCTATATCTGATTCAATGTCCACATCAAGCGGATCAATTATTTTTTTATCGTCTGTCATATGTCACCTCTTCTATTTATTAACCACCGATGATAAATTCCAAATGGGTAAAAATATAGCCAATGCCAACAAACCCACAAATGAAAAAATAAATACCAACATAATGGGCTCCAACATTGTGG
Organism: uncultured Myxococcales bacterium; assembly: GCA_964480565.1. Taxonomy (GTDB): domain Bacteria; phylum UBA10199; class UBA10199; order 2-02-FULL-44-16; family JAAZCA01; genus CAYZSU01. The sequence continues at coordinate 39,290 of CAYZSU010000007.1, forward strand.
TTAAATTCTTAATACTGTGTTTGACCTCAGAATCAAAATGTTCGGCAATTGTGGATAACATCTCGTCCAAGGCACCGGATCGTTCGCCAACTCCTGCAGTTTCGACAACTACGGGTGGAAAATAACTTTGCCTGCCAAGCCCCTCTGATAAGGTGGCTCCCATCTGAATATCTTCCCGTACATGAAGTACTTGCTTAGAAAATGCCGCATTGTCAATCACTCGGGAAACTACTTCCAAACTCTTTGGCATTGGCATACCACTTCGATATAGTGCAGACAATATATGACCGAATCTTGCATTAGCCACTTTCATATTTAATTGCCCAAATACAGGCATTGTCATTCGAATTTTATCGATTTTTAACTTACCTGTATTGGTATTATAATACCGGCGATACAAATAATATATCCCTGCAATCGATGAAAATAATATATACCAATAATATACGAAAAAGTTGCTAATCCATGTAAGAATACGCGTTGGCAATGGCAGCTCCGCATTAAATCCTGAATAAAAACTGGTAAACCCTGGCACCACAAATATCATCAGCACTGTCACTGCTAAGAATAAAACCACCATTACAATTTTTGGGTATAATGTTGCACCTTTAATCCCTCGTTTTATCTCAAATTCTTTTTCCTGAAGATCGGAAAGTTGCAATAGAACTTCTTCTAAAATACCCGCTTCCTCACCTGCAGATAGCATGGCCACATAAAGTTCATTAAACACTTTTGGATGACGACTAAATGCCTGCGCAAGCGTTGCACCAGCAGCAATATCACATTTAACACGCTCCAATGCATTTTCAAAAAATTTATTTTTTGTTTGCTTGATCATGGTATCCATAATCGAATCAATGCTTACACCTGCTTTAAACAATGTGTAGAATTGTCGCGTAAAGATCATTATTTCCTGATCTTTCACACCATCGAACATATTTTGTAATGATTGCATTCCAATACGCGACTCACTCACATCAATTGGCACCATGCCCTCATGAAACAATGCTTCTTTAAGCTCTAAAGCAGAATTAGCTTGAATTTGCCCAACAATCAGCTTTCCTTCTTTATTACGTGCCTTATATGTAAACATTGGCATTTAAATCATCCTTTTTTTTTATGATGTAGTCACTCGCAATACTTCATCAACAGTTGTTACACCTTCGCGAATTCTCAAAACCCCCTTATCACGCATATCTAAAAACCCTTTTTCACGCGCATGATTGTTCATTTTATATTCAGACTCTTCTTTTAAAATCATCTGACGCAAGGTATCATCAATTTCAACAATTTGAAACAAACCCATTCGGCCTAAATATCCGCTCATACGGCATTTTTTACACCCGCTGCCTTTGTAAGTAGTTATATTTTTATCCAGCCCCAGAGAAATGAGCTTATTTTCCTCTACGCTGACTTCTATCTTACAATGTGGACAAATACGCCGAACAAGTCGTTGGGACATTAACCCCACAACTGATGTCGCAATCATAAAGGGTTCAATCGATAAATCTGTCAATCGCGATACTGCACCAAGCGCAGTATTGGTATGAATGGTTGAAAATACCAGATGGCCTGTAATAGCTGCGCGTACTGCGATATCTGCTGTTTCGCCATCGCGAATTTCACCAATCATAATGATATCTGGATCCTGACGTAAAATAGAGCGCATGGCAGACAAGAAAGTCATACCTGCCTTTGTATTTACCTGAGCCTGATTAACACCCACAATTTCATTTTCAATAGGATCTTCAATAGATACAATATTATTAGCTTGGGAATTCAACTTTTGAAGCGCTGCATATAATGTCGTTGTTTTTCCTGACCCGGTGGGCCCAGTTACTAAAAAAATACCATGCGGATGTGAAATAATACGTTCAAATATTGCACGCTCATCGGCATTAAAACCCAAAGAACTAATATCATACACTTGATCCCTGGATAATAATCGCATCACCACTTTTTCACCGTACATGGCAGGATAGGTTGAAATACGCAAATCAATTTGACGTCCATTGATCTTCATTCGAACACGACCATCCTGCGGCACCCGGCGTTCGGCAATATCCATGCCGCCCATAATCTTAATACGTGTAACAATAGGCACATGCGTATGTTTGGGTAAAATAATGCGTTCTTCCAATATACCATCAATGCGACTTCTCACTTTCACAGAATTTTCCATGGGCTCAATATGAATATCACTGGCCTTTTCTTTGGCAGCCACACTGATAATACGATTTACTTCCGCAACCGTTTTCGCTCCAGAAGCCAGTTCTTTTAGGCTATCTGCAACATCTTCCGAAGACTCCCCTCCATAGGGAATCACCTGCACATCATCACCAACCATATCATTATCATCAATAATTCGATAGTTTTCATAAATCGCGTGATCAATTTCATGAGCAGATGCAAGCATGGGCTGCACGCGTGTTTTTAATGAAGATCGAATTTCATCCAATGCAAATACATCCAACGGATCTGCCATGGCAATGGTCAATACATCATCAATTTTAAATACAGGCATAAAATGATATTGTTTGGCCAGTGTAATCGGTACAAATTTAGCCGCATCTGGATCAATGGTATAATCTTTTAATGAAATAAACGGGATATGAAGCCGATCGCTCAAAAATAAAAAAACATCATCCTCTTTTAAAAACCCTTTTTTAATCAGCAATTGACCTAAATCACCGCCAAGATTTTTTTGTGTTTCCAAGACAACAGCCAATTGATCGTCACTAATCAATCCTGCATTGACGAGTTCTTGACCCAAATTATCCAAATACTTTAATGTACTATCACCCATTCACTGCCTCCACTGCATATAATACATGATGCTCAATTATGATTATGTTCTGATTAGTCGCAAGCACGCCCACACTGTATTGATCTAAATCTTACCACCCTTTTGTGATTTTGCAATCACTAATAGAATAGTAGTGAAGTGGTATAGAAAAAGTAGACCTGCCGGGACGGGACATATAGAAATCGTTCCAGGAGGAAAAAATAATGCTACAAAAGAAACGCCGTCAGTATAATAAGGAATTTAAAGAAAGTGCGGTAAAACTTGTAATTGAACAAAACTATAAGATATCAGAGGCTTCCAGAAATTTGGATATACCCAAAAGTGCCCTGTCTCGTTGGGTCATTGCCGCTCGTGGCGATAATCAATCACCTGAATCAGCGGATATAGAAAAGTTACAATTAGAGTTGAAACAATCCTGCAAAGAAGCCACACGATTACGTATGGAGCGAGATATATTAAAAAAGGCCTTAGGCCCTTCTTTGCCAACGATTCGAACTAAGATATCAATTTATTGATAAGTTAAAGAAGGCGTATCCAGTAATTGTATTATGTCGAGTAATGCAGGTGAGTCGTAGTGGGTATTATAAATGGCGAACTAAACGTCCGAGTAATCGTGATAACGAGCGCAAACAAATGATAAAAAAAGTTCAAGACATAAGTAAATTAAGTCGATCGAACTATGGCAGTCGTCGAATAAGCGAATCATTACGCGATATGGGGTATCGCTGTGGCCGCTATAAAGCACGCACATTGATGGGTTTAGCGAATGTTGTCGCGAAACAACGTCGTCGACATAAATCAACCACTCAAAGCAATCATACGCGTATAGTATCATCCAACATGCTAAATCGTAAATTTAGCGTATTGGCCCCCAATACAGCTTGGGTGGGCGATATAACCTATATTCGGACACTGACAGGTTGGTTGTATTTGGCAGTAGTGATCGATTTATTTTCCCGCCGAGAAAGTTGGCTGGTCAATGAGCACTCAGATGCATTCTAAGTTGGTCGTGGATGCCTTACAGATGGCAATCGATCGCCGCCAGCCAAGAGGGAATGTATTATTTCATTCAGATCGTGGAAGTCAGTATTGCAGCACTGAGTACCGTAACGTATTGGTATGTAATAATATATATAGTAGTATGAGTCGGAAAGGAAATTGCTGGGATAATGCAGTATCTGAGAGTTTTTTTGGTACACTAAAAAATGAGCAAGTATCTTGGCAGAAATATTCAAATCAAGACATAGCGAGGTTAGATATTATCGACTATATTGAGATGTTTTATAATAGCCATCGACTTCATTCTACTTTGGGATATATGAATCCTATTGAATTTGAAAATCAGTGGTACAAAAACAATGCAACTAAATGTGTTGCTTAACTTTATGTCTATTTTTACTTGACCAGGTCATACTTTATCCGGTGATTTAAAATACACTGATATTCTTCTTGAACTGAAAGGTTCTGATGGCATTTTATAATATCTAGAATATATTCATAATCATCATCTTCAAGAAAATTAGAAAGATATAACTGCTTTAATAAACTAGCACCATATATTTGAATATCTTCATCAGAATCATTCAAAAATTCAGGAACCCACTTGAGTACATATTGATCAGAAATTGCACGAAGCAATTCTATTGCAGCACGGCGACGATCAATGCATTCCCTGTCATCTTTAAAAATATTATAACAATATTCCATACCCGACCTAGAGCGAAGAAGAATCAGCACTTGCCTCGCTAATTCAGCTCCTTTTTCAAATGATATATAATGTTCTATCGCATCAATGATTGCATCTGCACCCAATATACTAGACATTGCTTTTCTTGCAGTATCTGTACTGTATATATTTGAATCACAACATCCCAATTCTTTTGCCAGTAAATTCCAATCAATGTTCATATTCATTCACACCCTCCATTTAGTCTGAGTAGAAAGCCTTGCCTTTAAATCATCCACCTCATCTTCCAATTCGGAAAAACCTATTGCTAAACGCGCTAATTCATCGACAAAGACCTCAACATTATCTGTTTGCTTGCATGCCATTGCAATGTCTATACGGATTTTCTTTATACGAAATCGATATGGCCTGGCAATATTAATTGATAATCCAATTAATAATTCTTCTGACTTACCAAGGTACTGCAATGCATTTTTAAAATCATTTTGATAATAATACGATTCCCCTAACCCCTCATATGCAGAGACAAATGATTGCTGCCCAATGCTATATTCAATTGCACTCGAAAAATAAAGAATAGCCTGATCCCATTGTTGCAATTCCTTATAGCAATGTCCCATTTGCACCCATAATCGTGCCATTTGAATTTCATGATTGGCATTGTTATTTAAATAAACATACCCTGCCATAACATACTGACTATGCGTTAATGCCATTATATAATCATCCATCGCATAGTAAATTGCCGCCAATTCCCGATGTGATTGGATTCGCCACTTGGCACCTATTTTTGATTCACATGACAACGTTAATGCACGTTTCGCACAGTGCATGGCATCATCATATTTCTGTGTCAGCCGATAAGCATCGGCAAGAGCAAGCAATGTTGCAATAAGCGATAAACAGTTTGGGTTAACTTCAATTCGAGATAATTTTTGAAGCAAATAATCCCTTGCTGATTCAAAACTACCCATTGCACTAAATACTAATCCTAAATCATTATTTGTAACACGCAATCGATTGATTGAAGGCAATCTCTCTTCCAAAGAGATACTCCGCATATACCCCTTTTTTGCGATATTTAAATATTTGGATGCTAACTTTTCACCATCAAAAGATTTATTATATGCTATTCGCGCCTTTAAGTTGAGCAAACACATATAAAGTGCATTCTTTTTATTATTTTTTAGCAAATAAATTGCTTTTTTCCACAAACGCTCTGCATCTATATACTTCTTTTCATTTGTATATACTGGAATAATGCTCATATACAATCGAACCAAAATCATAGGGAAAGAATTACAGCAACTCGTACATATATCATTTAATGAGTTAAATAAATCTATCGCAGCCCTATATTCCCCACACACATGAAACGCATCAATTAAAAGACTACTTATATATAATCGAAGTTTATGTTTTTTTTCACCTATACGAGAAAATGCATCGCTAAATAGATCTTTAGCAAGCAATGGATTACCTGCATCAAACAACTGTCTTCCAAGCTTAATTAAATTTTTCACCCCTTGCCATACATCACTTCCATATCCAATATGAAGCAATTGCAACTGCCCTCGCAATGGAATATAGCCTGCCAATCGATCATGCCACTGGCATCGTTTTTCAGAAGAAAGATTGGCATAGATATGAGTTGAAAGATGCTCATCTGAAAAAGAATATCGACCGGTTTGATTATCAAATCGCAAAATATCCTGTTCCTGTAATCCCATTAACATTAACCCCAACATGGAGTGATCAATAAAATAAGATAAATCTGAAAATGTAACAGTACATGACAATTGTTTACATTGCCATACAGACAAAAAATCCAATATATTGCGCTCGTCTTCAGAGATGGAGGTATAGGTCAACTGCCACCGTTGTGAAGTAGACGTTGGAACAGTCTGAATATCCATATGATCCAAATCAATTAAGGAGCCATCCAATGCAAATAACGAAGATCCCACATTCAATCCGCTGACAACATCTACAATTTCAGCAGGATTTCCTTTTGTCATACGATAAATTTTTTCAACTAAAGCATCGGATACAGAATTGCCAGTAAATGCGGGCATTTTGCCTAAATAAGATTTAATTAATTTCTGTGAAAAATTACTGAGCTCAATCGTATCATGATGCCCTTCTAAAAACATACTTACACTCAGCGGATCATTCGTATCAACATACGTAACAAACAATAATAATGATGGCAATTTGGCCAGGATACCTACCTGCTGTTGTTTCCTATTAATAATTGACACACATTGTTTTAAACACTCAATTACTTGTGCTTGCGCAAAGGGACTGCATGTGGATAGTTCATGAAAATTATCAATCAATATAATGATACCATGCGTATTGGAAATGATCGTTGTCATAATTTTTTCAATTGATTCAGAAATATGCGTTTCATCCATTGGAAACGATAATCGAATAGTCGCCCATAATTCCAAATGCATCATTGCTTTATGCGCAATATAATTTAACAGATGTGTTTTTCCTGTCCCAGAATTTCCTTTTATAATATATGACTTGGATAATGCAGACCTATCTTGAATAGAAGTAGCAATATCTTGCAATACATCTTCATGCCCAACAACGACATGCTGTGCAGCCACAAAATAATTCGATTTTGTCCCTATGAAGGCATCGGGTTGATGGGTCAATATTGCATTAATCACTGACCGGGCATTATTGTAAAATCGCTTATCCGGATATTTCTCCAACAATCGTAAAATAATAATATCTAAATAAGCAGGTACCTTATTTGAATGCGCATATGACGGTGCACGCGGCAATCTTTCTTTTTCAATGATTGCACGAATTTTTCTAAAATCTTTCTCGCTTTTTTTGCGATAAAACGGTGGTCTTCCCCATGTCAGACAATAATAAAACAATACAGCCACTGAAAATAAATCCGCTCGCGCATCCACCTGATCTTTCCAACCCAAAGCAATTTCAGGCGATATATATGATCCACTGCCACAAAAATTACCATTATAATCACTTGGAATTGTTGAAATACCAAAATCAATAATTTTTACTTTTTCCTGTCCACCATCATCGCATAAAAGCACATTTTCAGATTTAATATCTAAATGAAGCAATCGATTGCGATGAATAAAATCCAAGCCTTCCAGTACCTGAATAAAATACGGAATCATATCCAGCGGATCTTTTTTCTTCATTGAATCAACAAAAGGCGCACCTTGAATTAACTCTTGGCAAAAGTAATAATGACCATCATGCCAACCAAACTCATAGGCTTTGGCAATGTTTTCGTGCTCTGTTGCAATTAAATGTTCATATTCTTTTTTAAACGACGCAATATATTTGTTATATCGTGCATCAACATATGCATCCAAATCATCCATCGGACAACCAGAAATAGTCACCTCAGTACGAATGGCATCCATTAACATTTTTTTATTTAACACTTTTAGCGCAGCACGTATCGGTGGCTGCTGGGAACTATCTTCCACTTCATAGACTGTACCTGAACCGCCGCATCCAAGCAATTTAACTACTGTCCATCGTCCAATCTGCATTCCCTGACATTCAGATATTTTTTGCATGCAATTTCTCCTAAACATTGTGTCGTAATATATGGGAATTTCAAATCATTCCCATAGTGAAAATTTATTTATGAAAGAATCAATATTTCAAACTGACCCACACTTTATCATATCAATATGCCATCAATATAGTCACCATTGAACGTGATTTAATACACAGAAGATGACTGTTATTTCTAGATCATCAAATCCATTCGACGATGACAAAGTTAGAGAATAACCTATCAAACACACTGATCTGCTACCCATAGTTTAAACATCATGATTCACAATAGTAATTGTTTGTTCTGCTGCAATTTCTTGACTCGCATCTGGCCATATTTCAATAAAATGATTTAATATTTGAGCGGCATTTGTATACACACGATTCTCTGGTTTTTTTTCAAGCAAACATAGGATTAATGTTTCAAGCTCTTTTGGCGTATCAGAATTAAATTGATGAAGACCTGAAGGAACACTTTCTTTTTCAATGCGTTTAAGCAAACTGTGAATATTTTTTTGAGTCCCCTTTCTCGCTTCAAAAGGAAGACTGCGTTTTATACAATAATACATCAATGTACCCATAGAATATAAATCTGCCCGTTCATCGACATCACTTGTTTGGCCCAAAGCAACTTCGGGTGCCATATACACAGCTGTCCCCCTGAAACTTTCTTGAAAATCCCCTAGAGGCAATGCAAATCCATAATTCATCATCTTTATGACAGGTTCCGGTACATCCAGATTTACCCAAAATGTATTACTTTTAATATTTAAATGAAGAAAACCATTTGCATGAACAAAGTCCAAAGCCTCAAAAGCTTTTACAAAAAGAGGAATCATCTGTAAGGGTGTCAGCCCTTTTGTAGCTTCGATCATATTGCGACCAGGAACATAATCGGTCAATAATATATGAGCATCACGCTCTTTATCATAAATCATATCATGAATTTCTGAAACATTCGGATGATATAAATCCGCTGTACGATCATATATGGATTGCCACTGAGTGGATAATGCATCCAATTTTTGCTGAGCTTGTAATTTGACTTCATCTAAAGATAAATCCTCATCTTGATCATGAATCACCATTTCATATCGCATTAACAATCGCTCTTTATCTAGCCAGCTGGCTATGTGCAGTTGGCCGCTATTATCACTGACTAGATAAGATATCATTCGGCTGCTCATTGATAATTTTCTTAATAATTTAAATTCTTGCATATGGCTCATCGCATTTCTCCTTATTTAAAAACTACCCACAAAATGTCTATTTTGAGGGCAGTCTCTGTATAAATAATCTCGTTTGCATGACATCACACTTTGCTTATTTTTGATTTGATGTCATCTTTTTTCTATGGTGTGTTCGGTTTTCGGATCACATAGCCACCCACGTCGATCATTAATACAGTCATATTATCATAGCTGGCTCTTTTTCCGACATGTGTGGCAGCGATTACTTTTTTTTGACCTTCAGCTAATGCTTTGGCAATCAATGCCTGGCATGATTGCTCAATATCCCCTTCTGCTCCTAAATGTAATAGATCATCATTGGACACTAAATCGTATAAACCATCTGTACATAGAATAATCCGCATCCCCGAATATAGGGGCCGCACATAAAAATCTGCAATTACATTGGATTTTGTACCGATAGCGCGCGTAATAATATTTCTAGATTGTGCATGTCTGGCTTCTTGTTCGGACAACTCCCCTTCTCGAATAATATCTTCCAATTTGGAATGATCATGAGTCACACGTTGAAGGGTATCTTCCCATAAAATATATGCGCGTGAATCACCCACATTCATGAAAATCAATTTATCCTGTTTAAGCCATACAGCAGTCAATGTCGTACCCATTTTCCGCTGCCTTAAACTTCCTGCAGCATGTGCATTGGCACGTTTAAAGAGTTCCCCATTGGTAAACCATAGGGTATGGCGAAGTACAGTCTGATTATCGATCATGTACATAAAAAATGCATCATCCATGGTATCAATTGTTGGTTCATAATGTGCATCTGGAAAGTCCTCATTTAGCATTGGCAAGCGTTGAACACTAACCTGATCAATCACTTGATTCATTTTATCGGATGTAAACAAACTCGCAATATCACCACCTGTATGCCCTCCAATACCATCGGCAACCAGGTATAATTGACTTTCATCATTGCAAAAAAATGAATCTTGATTACTTTTTCTTCCACCAATATCTGTCAATCCATAACTGACTGCATTGATTTTTAGTTGTTTTTTCTCAGGCATCACATGCTCCAATTTGAGATTCTACAAAAAAACGCCAATAACTCGTTATTTTTCAATGAATTATAATAGCATAAAGAATAGTCAGCTTCAATGTATAAAATTGATTTTATTTACACGGAAAATGTTCCGTTTTCGGAAAAAAAAGATTATTTTATACATTTATAGTAGAATTTTTAGAATTTTTCACAGAATAAAAAACACCATTAACTGGATTCTAGCGGCAACCCGACGATGACAGATTTTTTGTAGGGAAATGACGTGTCATATCAGTACGGACGATGGCAAAATTCCTATCAAGGGACTGGGGATGGCTTTCACAAATGCTTGCAGAAAACTCAAGGCATCGAAAATCTCAAATTTCCAGATTTTATGAGTTTTAAATCAATCAAAACAAGTTAGCGCTTATGGGGGAGCCCCCTGTGTCATTAAAGCTTCTAGGGAAACTATTGAATCGCGATCTAAATACATTGCGAAGCCACTATTTAACCGATTAATCAAATAAAATAGGATTGTCGCCAAATATCCAGATAAGCAAAGGCATCCAAGTCAAGCGTATCGCACAAAATGAAAAACAACTGTTTTGTTTGATGGGGCTGGTGAAAAATAGCCATTTGTGGGAGTGTTCAAAAATGCCTAGATTCTAGGCAGACAGCAAATTCAATGAAGGCGCATACATACGAGTATGTAACTGAATTTAATTTGCTGGATAACACCGAAGATGGGCGTTTTGAGGGCACTCCCTTGATGTCACTCCCATAACAGGAGCTAACTTCCATCAACGCAGGTGTTTTTTTCGAACATACATTGCGCTAAAGAAAATCATTAATCCAAGCAATCCGTGATAGGAACATGCTGCGGCACTGCTGATACTACAGGATGTGCCAGCCCCGGCTCCCATGCCAGCAAGCGCATAGTCCCCACGACTATCATTTCCATCAACAGATACGCTGATTTCATCTGATGAGCCCTGCTTATCCTGTATTTCCAAAATATGCTGATTGCCAACGCCGATCGTAACACCACTACCATCATATTCAGGCCCAGCATCATCGGATGCGACAGTTCCTGAACTAACGGGCATCTCATCGCCAGCCAACAACTCATCACTGACTAGTTCATGTTCACCAGAAAGTATGGAGTCAGTGCCAATATCACTATCATGGCGATTGGTATAGGCAGGGACATCCACGGGCATGATAGGTACGCTGTAAATATCTGGAATGCTTAAATCAAAGGGATTCGATAAATGCGTTATCTTAGACGTATTATCCACACGGGCAAAGATGACTTTATTTTTATCGGGTTCATTCAGACCACTGCATTCAAATATGCAGTCTGGTTTTTGAAAACAGCTACAATTGCCATCAATAGAACAATCCGTTGTTTCGTTTTCCGCCAAACATATAGTATCATAGGATAGTACTTGTCGAACAGTACATGAAAACGCAGATTCCAAATAATAGGTATCAATATTTTCCTCACGATTTTCTATCACTCGATAGGATTGAATGGACCCCTCACAGCTAGGTGATAAACCAACTATGTCAGTTACAAATACTTTTTCTTCTTCATCCTCGATTTTTTTTATGCCCACTCGAGATAGGTCAAAGTTCCCATGATAGCGATCCAGCTCCATAAGGCCTTCAACTAATTCATCATCCTCATTTGGAAGTGTCACATCCGCGAGCGCTGGCTTGCCCGAATCCTTTAACTCAATGCCCAATTCAAGCACATTCAAATGCGTTTTGGAAATGCGTACGTCTTGGCTTCGCACAATGCGCACACCGGTGATTGCCTGAATATCGCTGTTTGCAATCTCAACACCCTGACTCCTTCGAATTTCAATACCAATATCGCTGG
>CAYZSU010000008.1:0-31041 GCA_964480565.1 uncultured Myxococcales bacterium
CTATAACGATCAAATGATATTTGCGCTAGATGCGCTTCGCTAACCGCTTACTTTGAATTGCCTGGCTGCATTTGCTTCAATGGGATCAGTGCTTGCGTCGAGGCGAGTTATGAAATGTGTCAGTACTATATTGGTATGCCTAAATGTTTGTGGAATTTCATTTTCTTTCAAGGCGTGTTGATAATCGAATGCAGTTTTTGCGCTACTATCCCTTGTTCCTGTGGATAGCATGATATTGTCGAGTGGTGTTGCATTGAGTGGTGTTGCATTGGCTCCAGGTATGCCTGCAAGTGCCAGCTCAGGCGACATGCCACCTAAAAATTGTTGAATGCCTGCAATGGCACGCTCAGCCGCGCCATAGAGGATTTTATGAATGGCGCTCCATACGTGCCTTGCATCACGACCTAGTAGTTGATCTAAAGCCGTGAATCCTACAAGGGCAGTGGGTGGTTTTCGAACAGACGACCATAATGATAGCTGCCCTGTCCTTTGTGGATGTATTGCAGGAAGGCGTATTGTAAATGCATTGTGGCTAGATCCTTTTTGAGATGCAGCAATAATACTCGGTTGTGCTATTTGAGATGCAGTGTTAGCACTCGGTCTGGGTAATCTCAATAGGGATGGTCCAATCATGTATGTGTCCTTGTAATTATTTCATGCTAATTTAACGTGTTTTATAGCAAAGTAAATAAAGTTCGGTATTACTTCTAAAAAAAATAGGATTAAATATCAAAATCAAACAGATCGCCGTCACTAGTGCCAAAACCGTAGGGATCATCATTAGTAGTGTCATTGCCATCTGGAACATAAGGAGCTGTGTAAAAATCTGGAGGTAGTTTTTTGGGGTTCGCAGGTCGTATTTGGCGCATATCGAGTGTTTCACATTGAGGGGGTGGCGTATCTTGTCTAAACATACCAGTATCGTCACTATCACCAGTATCGTCACTATCATCGAATAAGCTCCTCATTGCAATGCTAGCAAGTATTTCATTCAGTGTGGTATGTAATTCGTTTATTGTGCCAAGTTCTCGATTATAGCGCAATCGCTGCTGATGAATAGTGTCTAGAATAGGTATTGCAAATTCATTAGCTAGACGCTGAATTTGTGCTGCACTTGTAGTAATGGAGGGGGAGTTTTGTTCAATATGTCGAAGTGAAAGCAATAGTGTCCGTATGTCAGAGTGAACACTTGTCACATGAGTTGGATTGCCACGTAAGCTCTGTTGTAGTCTTATAAATAGTGTTGCGATCTCTCGGATCTGCGTTGCATAGAGATGTCCACTGGCATTGTTTGTTGGATTTTCTGATGTCATATAGGATATGCTGAAATCTATAGTTGTCTGAGCGCCATAAGGTCCAATTCCTGCAAGTTGTGGTTGAGGGCCTATTAATGGTAAACTATTGCGAATGCCATCCCACATGTATGAACATAGTCGTATTAGTTGAGTGTCTAACCAGCCAAGTCCTGCATGTGTTGATAAGGGGGCAGAAAATAATGTCGTTGAGGGCTGCCGCCTAGTGTGTTGCGGTAATCTTGTCCAGGCCTGCATAGGCGCTGCAGACATAAATGATGTAGGCCGTGTATTAGCTGGGGTAAGAGGTCTGATACATGCACTGCGGGGAATAGTTGGCATAAAGGATCTGGGGATTTTTAGCAGCATGATTGTCTCCATGATGAATACTGTTATATCATATTTTTAGAATAGTGATATAGCAATGTTTATTGTCTCAAAATGGTTATCGGCAGACCCTAAAAAAAGTTGCTAATATTTTCAAGTTTTTAATGAATCGAAAAAAAATTGCTTTCTATGTCTATGTCTTTAAAAAACAATATGCCACCTTCTATTAAACGATTTTCGCTGATTGGATATCTTGTCAGCTGAAAGAAGTTTAGAGCGGCTTGCAACGCGTTTGCAAGTGCTGTTTTTAACTGATTAGGGGTACGTTGAGTGCTGTTAAACACAGGATGGTGTTCAAGTTCGTTAAATCGACAATAAATACTTGATTGATAATAATTATACCATGCATTGAGCCAATTATATATTGAAGGTGTAATGGTCAATTCACCGCTTTGGGCAAAGGTAGATATTGCATCCAATTGGCGCAAATCCTCTATGCCATGAAATAAGCTAAGGCCATACTCGATCCATGGATTGTGATTGGATCTGGCATTTTCATATCGGCGCAATCGTGCGCGTTCATCTGTGAAACCACTGGGATGAAAGTGGATGGGTATTGTGCGCCCATTATGATTGATAATGGGATTTGATATGGATTCAAAGAATAAGGACAATGTTCGCGGAAATAAATGGAATATGCGTGTTGCTAAGGTAGTAAAACACGGTAACCGAGCGTTACTTATTGATCGGTTTATAACTTGATTGTAATATTCCATAAGACCAAGAAATGGAATGAGTTCTTCTGGAAAAGGGTCATTATACGATGGGATTGCAAGGGTATTTTTATATACCAATGATGCGATCATATCATGTGATTCACCCCTTGCGGCTTGGATCATATCTCCTGTAATCGGGCGATCTAAGAGAGCGGCTTCTGCAATATGCGTCCATTTATTGCGATTGAGGTGGGGGTGAAATGATCGTGCATTTATATTTAATCCGTCAACGGTTAAGCGGATGTTAGATGGGGGAGCGCTACGAATGCCTTGAGTGAGTCGTCTTCCAATATAGCTTGCGAGTGGAGGTGCAGATGGCGGAATAATGTGAGTGGACAATGATATTATTGACGAATCGGGCTTTGGCGGTATCTGCAAAAAAGACATTACGCTAGGTCTCATTGTTGGCGTTGCACTTGGGCGTGCTAAACTCGTCGGAAATTTAATAATACGGGCTATAGGAGCCATTAGCGTTTCTCCCCCTGATAACGGTAATGCAAATGCATTATCAATTGAATGACAGGTAATTATTATTATAAACGATGAATAATGATTTTTGAAATACTGCTAAGATAAACTCAATAATTACTGATCGTATGTATCGAGAATTATAAAAAAAGGCAACCCCAAAGGATTGCCTTTTTATCAATTTTTAGGGGCTTGCGTCACCCCCTCCACCGGCAAAAGCCGTCGGAGCCTCCCCTGTCTCGCTTGCTTTGCAAGTTGGGTAGATTCCTATGCGCTTGCCCATGGGAATCTATTAATTTCATTATTTTTTAAGCATTATGGCTATAGCGATTGAGTACTTTGTAAAATAATGCGAGTACAATCCCAACGCCAATAGCGATATAGCCCAAGTCATTAAAGACATTGCCATAGACATGTGCAGCATCAAGAGCGGACATATTGGCGGTAAGTTCGCCGGTCTCTGCACTTTGGCTGGTGAGCTTAGCAATAAAACCGGCAATATACTGTGCAAATGCCATGGATAACATCCAAATGCCCATCATCAATGCACCAATGCGCGCTGGCGATAATTTCGTAACCGCGGATAATCCAATGGGGGATGTGCATAATTCACCTGTGGTATGCAATAAAATGCCTAAGAGTAACCACCATACCGTGGATAATCCCTGTGCATTGGATGACATAGCGCCATAGTATAGAACGAAAAAACCAACTCCCAATTGAATGAGAGCAAGGGAAAATTTAAGTGTAACGGACAGATCTTTTTTTCGTGCGCCTAAAAAAATCCAAAGCTTAGATAGTAATGGCGCGACAATGAGAATAAATACTGGGTTCACGGATTGAAATAAGGAAGCCGGTACTGTCCATACGAAATGACTCCCCTGAATAACAGAGCTTGGAAATAAATGCAGGATAAATGTGGGCAGCCATGTAATGATCAGCTCTCGGTCCACATTGCGATCGGTAAATAAATTCATTGAACTGCCGGCTTGTTCAAAAAATGCCCAAAATATCATGGAAAAAACAGTGAAAACAAGGAGCACAGTTAGTCGTTGCCATTCCACTGTATTGCAGTGTTTGACCATATAATAGATTATATAGCTCAGCGAAATAATGCCGACAATGGTGAGCAAATCACCTACATAACTGCCAAATTGGACGAGTAATGTGGCACCTATTACAAGAGCTGCGGCACCAATATATACCCACACTTCTTTATTAATGCCAAGATGATGTTCGCGAAGTTTTTCAGGTTGTGGGGGCTTGGCAATATCACCCAACATGCGTTGGCCATATAAAAATACGATTAATCCGAAAAACATACCAATGCCGGCAATGCTAAATCCATAATGCCACCCATAAATTTCACCGATAGCACCGCATAGTATTGGTGAAAGTAATGCACCTAAATTAATACCCATGTAGAATATAGTAAATCCACCATCGCGGCGTGGATCGCCTTCTGGATAAAGGGCGCCGACAATGGTTGAAATATTGGGTTTGAAAAAACCATTGCCTACGATCAATAAGCCCAATGCAAGATAGAAGATGGACAGCGTATTAAATGCCATGGCAAAATGGCCAAGCATCATGAATATTGCGCCTAAGGTTACAGCCTTGCGATATCCCAGCAGTCGATCGGCAATAATGCCACCTAAAAGTGGTGTGGTATATACGAGTGCAGTATAGGCACCGTATAGTGTGTATGCTTTTTCATCGGAGAATAAAAAGTGTTTGGTAATATAAAAGATTAATAATGCGCGCATGCCATAATAGCTAAAGCGCTCCCACATCTCCACGATAAACAGCATGTATAATGCTCTTGGGTGTTTGGTTTGATTCATTTTTTCTCCTATAGTGGGAGTGTCTTTGGGAACGCCCATCTTCGGCATTGTCCAGCAAATTCAATTCAGCACCATACTCGTATGTATGTGCCTTCATTGGATTTTCTGTATGCCTTGAATCTGAACATTTTTGAACACTCCCTAAAACAGCTATTTTGATGGCAGTCTCATAGTGATATATGGGGTTGTTTTTAGGAATATCACCTTCTGAACAACCTCCAACTTGGACACATAAAGGGCTGTTTTTTACTAAAGCATGTGATTATGCAAGTATTTTTAATGATATATCAGACAGGAATAAAATGCGTGGCATTTGGGTCAATGGAAATACATGCAATATTGCTGAGTATGGGGTCGAATGTATATTTGGATGATAATGACATGTTTATGTCGCGTGTATTTAAGATGGATAACCATTGTTTGCGCTGCATAATATCTGGGCATTCAGCATCGCCTGGGCTAAATACAAGGGCACTATCATTGGAAAGTGCCCACTTTTTGATTAATAGAGCGGTGGTATATTGCCTGAATGCGCTATTAATAGCTTTGCCAAGGCCTCTTAGATAAAATCCATCTCCATGCTTGTCATTACTTGCATAAATGTTCATGGATTGATTCATATGGACACACCATGCACATGTGGCCCAAATGCCATTGGTGAAAAAATCGGATAAGCAATGATGTGGCATGGTTCTGGACCTTGGAAATTCAAGTCGAATAGATGTGCCAGGCATTTGTACAATTATTTTTGTTTGATGGGAGTGGCATTTAAAATAGCCAAGTTTGGCATGTAGAAGAAATAGGTTGTCGCTAATCGACTGTGCCCATAAACGATCGAATATATTTTGTGCCTGATGCGCAGATGCGGATGTTAAATCAGTATCCAGGTGTACAGGAAATTGCCAGTGATCATGAAATAACGATGCCATATCAATGAGTGATTTCATAGTTGCAAGTGCAATGTTTGATAGTGTTTGCGTTTGCCAAAAAGGCGGGGGAGGAGTGCTGTGTGAATTAGTCATGCGTGGATCCGCTTTAATAATCCTAGTAGGGCCACTAATAATAGGGGGATCATCGATATAGATGATCTATACGTGATACTACAGCTACTTACTGCTGGACGCGTATTGGGAGTGATGCGATTTGCAGTGATTTCATTTTCAACAGGATTTTCATTGTCGCTATCTGGCTCAGGCGATGTGATGTCTGTGGGTGGTATTTCAATTGGACAGGAATCATCCACTTGCGCGAGTTCGCCTGGGGTATATGTGGTCGTGCATGAATGGCTTGAGTTATTTTCTTGATCACATGAATCACCAATGGTGTCATTGTCATAATCGTTTTGTGAGGGATTGTAATGATTTGGGCAATTATCATTTAATGTAATAATGTCATCATTGTCTGGATCTTGGCAAATGCTGCCATCTTGATCAGGATTGGCATGAATGGGGCAATTGTCTAAATAGTGTAGGAAGCCATCATCGTCTTCATCATCACAGGCATCGCCAATGCCATTGTTGTCGGAATCTGCCTGATACCCCACGGACCATTCAATATCAGATAGTGTGGGTTGATTATTTTCATCAACGCTATTATCAATATTGCAGGCATATGGATATGAATGGCAATTGCCATTGGGTGTATCGGGGCAATTATCTAAAACAGTTCCTTCCGGTGGGGAAGGTATGTCAGCAAACCCTGTATTATCAATGATGCCATCGCTATCAGAATCCACATAAAAAGTACCTTCTATTTGAATGAGCGTTAGTGCATGGCTTGTGGATGTAAAGGTGATAATTGCGAATGCGAATAAAGCGATTAGCAATTTAAATTGTGAAATCATAGTTCTCCCCCTATGAAATAAATTACTGCCCAATATCGAATAATATGACTGTTCGTTATATGACGTAAATAATCATATGAGTTAACTAAAGTAAATAAGTATTTCTAGCGCCAATTTTCTTTATGAAGTTGTAAGGGCATCTGCAATATGTTTGATATAGGGGTATATCCACTCGATAGTCATTCCAAAAATAAACCAAATGGGTGCATCAGACAGTTGGATAAGACCTGAGATACTGCCATTGCCGCGGTATTTCCATGGACAAAGATCAAAGCTTTGCAATAACTTGCCTGCTAAAAATTGAAATGCAAATATGATCAGCATATATACAATTCCTCTGATATACCAGGGAAGTGCGCCAGTATGAATGCCGATAATAGGGTATAATATGCCTGCAAATCCAAGGACAATAAATAGGATAAGATTTACATCACCATCTAGGATTAATCGTTTGCGTGAAATAGATTTTTGAATAGCAGAAGCAATGACAATGCCTGTGATACCTAGCAGTCCAAAACAGATGAATTTAATTAATATGTGCATGAGTAGACTTATACCGGTTGAATTCATTTTGATCAAGAATCTTTACATCTCTGTTGTTTTTGTTCACCCACACACAACAACAGCCTTCAGGGACTTTTGTCCTCTTGCAACACCTCTACATGCGTAGTCTCCAGGGATTCCCCTCTTCGTTTGCTTTTGCAAACTCCAAGGATCCACAGCTCTAATCGCAGCCGTCGCATATATCGCAACAGCTGCTCAAGACCATGTGGGGAACCTCGATGCTTCTCACCGCCCACACACAACAACAGCCTTCAGGGACAAAAGTCCCTGAAGGCTGTTGGCGCGCCTGGGAGGATTCGAACCCCCGACCCCCTGATCCGTAGTCAGGTGCTCTAATCCACTGAGCCACAAGCGCATAAAGTCGAATTAAATTAGTCAGATTGACTATGATTGTCAAGGAATATGTATTGTGCAAGTGCGCCACATATAAAAATATCAGCGATATGTAGGGACTGCCATTAAATATAGATAGGTAATATCTATATATACTATATATCTACATGTTATTTTAGATGTATTTGACATTTTACTGTAAAGTCTATAGTGTCCCGCACACACAATTCCACAAAAAATCTTTTTATTTCAATCAGTTGTATGTTTTTTCACATATTCGTTAAACACCTGCCAAATATTATTTTGCGAGTGTTATTGATATAATTCACAAGTCGATGTCGCTGATTTTCCATTTTTCAAGGGGGCAATAAATGGATATTAAATCCTGGTTTTCATTTTTTTCACTTAGGTCGTGTCGAAAAATAGGTGTTTTGAGTGCTGTTCAAAAATGCTCAGATTCTAGGCGGACAGCAAATTCAATGAGAGCGCATACATGCGAGTATGTAACTGAATTGAATTTGCTGGCCAACACCGAAGATGGGCGTTTTTCAACAGTTCCATTCAGTAAAACAATCACTGTATTTATCGCATGTATACTAGTTCTATTCGCAATAGCATGTGATAATAACGGACAATTTTCAGCCAATAGTTCCGTCTCAAATGAAGAGACTGATATTGCTGGCCTTCGAACTGCCTCATCTAGCACTTATCAAAATCCAGATGGCACGCGAACCACAGAGTTTTCATCATCGCCCATTCATTATTATAATGATGATGCCTGGCAAAAAATCGATACCACGCTAACAACCGATATCGATGATGATGACTATGATATTGGTGTTGAAAAATCACCGATCAATGTATTTTTTAAAGATACATCCGCATCTGACAGTTTCCTTAAGAGTATTATCGGCGATGACACGAATCAGCCCTATGAAATGAAAATACATGCACAAGGCATGTCCTTTGTATGGCAGTCCAGGCAATTAACTATTGTAAGCAAAGACGACGATAGTCTTTTTAATGAAAACGCAGTCAAGGCAGACCGTCAGGTGCAGGGCAATAAAATCATCTATGCAAATGTATTCACAACCGTGGATGAAGAATTTATTATTGAAGGCAATAGTGTTAAACATAATGTTATTCTGAATAAATCGCTTGGCCAATTCCCAGGGGCCACACATATTGCTCATTCTGGCGAATTACAATTGTCACCTGATATAGACATCATCGTTGATGGCAAGCGTTTAGTAGAGGAGATGCCTACTGATACCAATGACTTTGTCATTATAAACAGAAAAACAAAAAAAGATATTTTCTTTCACATGCCCATGATGTTTGAGCATAGTGGTGATGAGGATGTTGCTGGCTTCTATCGACTCATTCGAAATAAGGATAGTCTTACCATACAGATGGTTTTTGATTATCAGTGGTTAAGCGATGCATCCAGGCAGTTTCCAGTGATCCTTGATCCGTCGATTACATTGGAATCGTCTACGCAAAGCCGGACAGGGTATATCTGGGGAAATAATGGATCTAAAAATAGGTCATACAGTTCAACCTCTGGAATGAAAATTGGAGCAAATAATGGCAATGTCAATTATTACCGCGGGTATGCGGAGTGGGATATCAGTCAATTGGCAGAGGCGACATCGATTTCATCCGTTAAGGTACGGCTTCGCAGCCGGGTATGGAATGACTCAAATGGCGATGGATCCATGTCCACAAGAATTTATCAAATGAGTCGACGTCCCACCAGTTCGACAGCGCAACAAATATATGACGATGTCAGCGATGGACGGAACTATGGTTATATTCAATGGTATGGTAATAATCGAACCTATGATTTTACCTTTGATAGTACAGAACGCAGCCATGTGTTTAATAATCGCGGTGCAGGCTGGTTTGCTGTTGGTCTTCGCCTTTATGAGGGGGTTGGTGATGATAGTGATTCAGTTTATCTTCATACCAATACAACCAGTTCGAGTTATCGTCCCCGACTCATCGTTACTTACGTGGCACCCAGTGATGGGGCAGGGTTTTCCAGTGAAAGCCATGTGGATGGCACGGATATTGAGATTAATACAAACTTTACTAAGCGATGGACATTATCCAATACCGGTCAAACTACGTGGAATAGCAATTATTGCATTCACTATGTGAGCGATAATGTTTCAAGTGGCCGGTTAAGTACCAGTACAACGCCTGTTTGTGTGAGCGGCACAGTATCACCTGGAAGAACATATGCCTTTCGCGTCACTATGCGTACGCCGGGTAGCGCGCAAAATGGGGCGAGGGAAGAATGGCAACTTCGAAAGAACGGCAATACGGTCATCAATGTTGGCAATTCAAATAGTATTTGGGTAAATGTCGATGTAACCGCACCTGCGCCATTTTCAGGACCATCGCTTGAGTCTCCTGTGAATACGGACACAGGTATTTCCAGACGCACGCAATTGGATTGGAATTCGGTGAGTGGCGCTACAGCGTATCGCGTGCAAGTGAGCACATCATCGACATTTAATAGTCTTGTAGTTAATTATGCATGGGGAAACTCTTACTATAATATTCCTAGCAATACATTGAATAAAAATACGCGCTATTATTGGCGTGTACGTGCAGGCTCAAATGACAGAGGGGGGGATTGGTCGACGATCCGGTATTTTACAACGGAAAAAGATCAGGCCACTTTAGATGGTGAAAGTCATGCGGATTATAGTGCCAGTGCGGATATTTATCCCAATACTAATTTTAATAAATCATGGATGATTCAAAATACAGGTTCGACCACATGGACGAGCAATTATTGCATTTACTATGTGGATTCCACTATTTCGGGTGGCCGGTTAAGTCAATCCATCAACCCTGTATGCGTGAGTGGCACAGTATCTCCCAATAACATTTATACATTTACAGTGTCTATGCAAACACCCAATTCTGGGACCAATTTAAAGGACAGGTGGCAATTAAAGGATGAAAATAATACGGTGATCAATGTCAATGGGTCTGCCTACTTTTGGGCATTGATCGATGTCAAAGCATTGCCAGCACTTTCAGCGCCTGTATTAACATCGCCCGGTGATAATGCGACAGCCATTTCCAGAACGCATCGATTGGACTGGAATAGTGTGAGTAGTGCGACTGCTTACCGCGTGCAAGTGAGTACGGCGAGTAATTTTTCTAATATGGTCATTGATCATAATACGGGGAATAGCACATATTATAATATTCCTTCTGGCACACTCAATCGAAATACGACTTATTATTGGCGTGCACGTGCAGGCAATACAAATCAGGGTGGGGATTGGCCCAATGAACCCAGGCAGTTTACCACAGAAATTGTTAGCGCACGTTTAAGCAGTGAATCTCACCCGGATAATAATGTAGATGGTGCTGATGTACCTGCCAATTCAGATTTTACCAAAACATGGACCATTCAAAATACCGGCAATCGCACATGGTCGGGCGGGTATTGCATTCATTTTATGAGTAGCAATGTACCCGGTGGATCATTAAGCCAAAATACAAATGCCACATGCATTAGTGGCAGTATAGCTCCTCAAGCGACATATACATTTAGCGTGCCCATGCAAACCCCTGCAAGTGGTACGGGCTTGCGCGATTATTGGCAATTACGGGATTCCTATGGTGATTCGATTCTTGTGAGTGGATCGGACCAGTTCTGGGCATTGATCGATGTGATTTCAGATCCGTGTGGCACATTGAATGCGAGCCTAACGGTGACCACACCGAATGGTGGTGAGAATTGGCGCCGTGGAAACAATTATACGGTTCGTTGGAATGAGGTCGGTAATATCTCGCAATTGCATATTCATCTCTATAAAGGAAATAATTTTGTTTATGGGCTTAGCAATGATGCGCCTAATACAGGATCGTTTAATTTTACGCTGCGATCCGATACAGAGCCAGGGTCAGACTATCGTATTGGTATATCCAATGCCCATGCGGATGCGCAGTGTAATGGCACAGTGGCAGATTTTTCAAATAGTTATTTTACGATTTCATCGGATCCGTCTGCGGTTATTCTTGTTAGTCCAGAAAGTGGTGATGGTAATGTGTTGCGCACCGTGCAACTTGACTGGGCACCTGTGTCTGGCACTGAGAACTATCAGGTGCAGGTAAGCCCCAGTAGTAGTTTTAATAGTACGGTTGTTGATACAATGACTTCAAGCAATCAAACATATTATAATATACCTTCCGACACATTGAACTATAGCACCCTATATCATTGGCGCGCGCGTGCGATAGATAGCTTAGGTAGCAGTGCGTGGTCGGGTATTCGGACATTTACAACTCGGTCACAAGATCAGATTACAGCATTACTTCACAGTGAAACGCATGAGGATGATTCTGTTCTGAATCCAAGACAGCGTTTTACCAAGCGATGGACATTGCAAAATAATGGCAATGTATCATGGACAACAGCTTATTATATTCGTCACATAAGCGGTAGTATGAGCACTAGTACGCAAAATATTGCTTTGGGAAATGCTGTTGCAGTAGGCAATAGATATACATTTTCCGTTACAATGAACGCGCCACTGAGTGGACAGGGCGAAGATCATTGGCAGTTAGTCGATCATCAGGGGCGTGTGGTTACAGTCAGCGGCAGTCAAACATTTTATGTGCGCATTAGTGTACGTGCTAGCGATAGTGGTAATCACTCTGCGCAGTGGGTAGGGGAAACCATTGCCGATGGGACGCCTTTTACGCCAGGATCGCATTTTACAAAAACATGGACACTCAAAAACCAGGGAACAGATCCGTGGAACAATAATTTCTTTTTACGACGACGCGCTGTTGCTACATCACTTAGTCAGCAACAGACACTACCTATTTCAGGGACTGTATCTGTAGGTAACAATTATACATTTACAGTGGCAATGACGGCACCACAATCGGATGGGAATTACCGCGAGGAATGGGAGTTTGTTGGACCAGATGGTGATCTTATTCAAATCAGAGAAGCGAATAATAAATGGGCAATAACTACTATATGGGCGGATATTTCCGTCGACCGCCCATCATCGCCGCCAGATGGTATGCCAACTGTGGATAGCGGTAATCCGACAATTGCTGAAGTTAATCAGGAAATTCATCGGTTGGCAGAAATTCACTCCATACCACCGATTCTACTCAAAGCGATTGCTTATAAAGAGGGTGCTTCTGGAGCAAAGTGGAAGCAGTATTGGCCACGAGCGCATAGTCAATCATATGGTAGCTGCAATAAATCGTATCCCTATAATACAGGGGATGTTGTTTTTGGCTATGATTTAAATGCCAGCTGTGAAGTAAAAAGTATTGGCATCGGCCTCATGCAAATTACCATACCTGTGAGTGGTGATGTTTCTGATCGTGATAATATTCAATTTAGCGATCCATCGCATGCTCAGAAAATGAAGGGCAGTTGGCGGATGAATTTAGAAGAGGCAGCTAGAATACTGAATCATAATTGGTCATTGAATATTGATGGATTTTCAGGTTGTGATGTGGATAAACGGATTTTAGAAAATTGGTATTATCCAATTGCATGGTATAATGGATCAGGAAATGCCGCCTATAACTATACGACCTATGTATATAACTATATGCGTGATGGTGACAATATACAATCGGATATAAATGCACTTATGCAACATGTACCAAACGTGTCCTGGCCACGTGTAATTCCAGGATTTAGTCAAACCATTTCTAGAAGTCCCACGAATGCCAATGAGCAATGTACTCTTTTAGATATTGTTCAAAATAGTGGCCGAATCCACCGCTGGACAGGTGGGTCTAACTATGCCGATATTACAAGCCTTGTGGAAAATGGCAACTGTGAAGCATCTAACGGTAATGAATTGTCAATTCCATTGCAAGTAACTGGTGTCACCTATTCGCAAAATGGTGATTCTATAGTTTTAAATTGGAATTCAAATTCTGAAAGTGAAAGCATCCAAAGTTATTATGCGTATTGGCAAAAATTGGATGAGGATGGCAATGCTGTTGGCCAAGAGATTCGATCGGATCCAATTATGGGAACAACAATTCTTCCAAATTGGACGCCTGGAATTTATGATGTATATATTGAAGCATTAAATAATTCAGGTACGGGTCCACGATCTAAAGTCATTCACTGTGACTATGTTGGAATACTGGATGGCCCTCCCACGCAAGTGCAGAATGTTAATATTACTGTCGATGAATCCGATGTGACAGTCACATGGAATGCCACACCCGGTGCAATCAAATATATGCTTAAATGGTGGAAGACAAATGATGGTTTTTTTAATTTAAAGGGCACAGAATCTGATATTCAAAATACGCAATTTATCTCTGAATTTACATCCGATGGTACTTATCGTGTAAAAGTGAAAGCCTGTCGCGAGGAGCCCGGATTATTGTGGGGTACAAAGGATGTCTGCAGTGACAGCTGGTCCGATGACGTTGAATTTACAACACCTGCGGATGGATTCGACGTATCGTGTACGCAATTGCACAATAATAAAATGCTC
Organism: uncultured Myxococcales bacterium; assembly: GCA_964480565.1. GTDB lineage: Bacteria > UBA10199 > UBA10199 > 2-02-FULL-44-16 > JAAZCA01 > CAYZSU01. The sequence continues at coordinate 13,966 of CAYZSU010000008.1, forward strand.
ACAAATATTACTATTTCAGCCAATGATTTACAGCATTATTGTTTTAAACTGCCTGCGGGTATGGATGTAGTGACTGTTCAAATGGGCGGGGATGGATTGAATGTGGATATTAAGGAGGAGGATCCTTATGATGCTGATTTATATTTGAAACATGGCTCGCCTGTGGAAAATGGTGACCTTGGTAAACAAAATGATGAGGCGAGTCCCATACTTATTTCCCCATGGCTAGCGGGGGCATTGGAATCCATTACTGTGTATGATCCACCCGCAGGTAAGTATTATGTGGGTGTTCATGGCAGTGCAAAGATGGAGCAAATTCCTGGTAATAGCCTCAATTATTTTATTAAACTTCATTTTCACGGCGCAAACCGCGAAGGCTTGCCAAGTGGATTTGTGCTGGATCCGAATGCCGCGAATAAAACATTTAGCCCGGTGAATCCAGCGGATGGAAATTGGTATACTGTTGCAGCAGTATGTTCTGATGGAACCGCTGATCCAACCTGGGGACCGTGCAATCCAAGTGTAACCATTGATGGGTCCAGTGGAACAGGTATTGTCGTCCCTCAAGAGGGTGAAGATAATGCGAGTTGTTTTCAAGAATGTCGTCATCCAGATCCTGAAAAGGATAAATATTCTTACCATGAGTTTGGTGATTGGGATAGTGTGGATTTTAATATGTCAGAAGGTGCATATGCTGATGAAGGTAAAAATTTATATGCCGTGTTTTCCGGGACAGTGATTTTTAAAGGTGATGGGGGTGGTTATGGCAATGAAGTGATCATTCAATCGGATATTGATGGCAATTTTGCAGCCCGTTATGCGCATATGAAGGACTGGCATAAGGATCTTAAAGTGGGACAGCATATTGAAGCCGGTACAGTTATAGGTACTATTGGTAAGAGTGGTGGGGATTATTATCCTCATCTCCACTATAGTCTGCACAGAAATCTAATCCTCAATCAGGCCAGTGGTTCATCTATGAATCATGAAGGTCTTATAAAGACAGTAATCGATAAGGTCACTGGAAAAAGAAAAACTAAACTCCTTAGTGGTCGACCACCAAATATAAAATATTCAGCGTTTACGCCTCTTTATATCGATGGCTACCTGGGTCTTCCTGATCATACATCCACGTGGACTGTTGTTGAATCCCGTTGCCCAGTGGATTTACAGGCAAGTGATGCAGAGGGTAGAAAGATTGGCAAGGGTGCATTTGGAACCATGCACTTTGAAATTCCAGAGGCAGAGTATTATACCGTGCATGCGGGGCCAGATACATTTCAAGTCATTGCACTACCCAATGCCATGGTAGGCAGTGATTATCAGGTGAATGTTAGCGGGTATAATCATGGTGAATTTAATGTTGGTATTTCCGCACCGGATATTGCGCCCGGGCATTATGATAATCTATCGTATTTGAATGAACCGGTTACACCGGATACCAGCGCACGATTTAATATATCAGCGCTTAATACGGATAATCCGCTGATCGTTCAAACGAACAATGATGCGTATCTTCCAGGAGTGTCATTTGATGAAGACAATGTTGCTCAGTTCAATATGTCCGCACCGCATATCGATGATATATCGGTTCGCGTTCTTGGAGTGGATGATATTGTGGTCATAACAGGGTCGCATTTTGGATCAATGGAAAATACATTGCCTGGTGAAATTGATTTAATTCAAAATACCGATATTTATCGGCCATTTGACATTATGTCCTGGCAGGATGATCGCATTGAATTGAAATTAACGGGCAGCAATGTACCTGTTGGCGAGTACATGCTTCGCTTAATGATTTATCCGTCCAGGTTATTATCAAACAAAGTGGATGTTGATATTTCGCTAGCATCAGAAATGCCTATTTTGTACCGCGCCAATCGCATATTTGCATTGGCGGGTCAAAATGGTCTGCGCGCGGAATTTTTTGGAAAGCATTTTTCTAATCAAGCGAGTGTTCGCATTGGTGGTCAGCAGCTGCAAGATGCGTATATTGCTGGGCATAATTATATATTCGGCAATCTTCCTGCATTAGCAATCGGTGACCATTTGGTGACCGTATCCAATGGAAATGAAAATCAGTCTGTAGAAAATATTATTATCACTTATTTGGATCCGTTGGGGGATTTTGATGCGGATGGTTTGTCAAATGAAGCCGAGTTTGCGAAACATACGGATCTTTCTAATGCGGACACGGACGGTGATGGTGTGTTAGATGGTGCGGATGCATTGCCAAGCAATGAGATGGAAAGCAGTGATGCAGACCTTGATGGTATCGGCGATAATGCGGATACGGATGATGATAATGATGGTACGGTAGATGATCTCGATGACTTGCCCAATGATCCGAATGACTTGATTGATACGGATGGCGATGGTGTGGGTGATAGTCGCGATCAATGCCAGGATACATCTCAAGGAGCTAACGTTGATGCGGACGGCTGTGCACAAGGCCAGTTGCCATTGATTACAGATGGCAATATGGACGCACCTGACATGAGTGCATGGACAGCGCATGGTGTAATCAATGAAAACTTTTCTGTGTTAGAAAAGAGCAGTGATCAATCCGTAAGCGGTGCGCAGAGTATGTATATTGATGCGCGTGGAACAGCTCGTGAAAATGGTGGATTTAAGCAGATGAATATTTCGGTGCTGCCTGGGCAATGGTATCAATTTAAGTTTGACTGCAAGATATTGAGTGGACAGCTTCGGCCGCGGCTGGGCATTGACGCAAGTTCAGATTTTGAACATCATAGTATAGCGCTATATTCGCGTCCTGTATGGCAGGGATATACTCGGCAGTTTAAGGTGCCAAATGATTTTTCAGGCAGCTTTAATGTGATCATCGATACTAAACATGGCGCGGAGGCATATGTCGATAATATCATGATCGAGGCGATTTCCCAGCCATTACTGATCATGGATGGTGATATGGAAATGCATGGTGTTCAGTCGTGGCGCTCATATGGCACGCCAACGATAAAGGAAAAATCTACGCAGGAATTTACAAGTGGCAGGCAGAGTATTCACATTAATTCGCAAGATGGTAGTGGCGGTATTCAACAACTTCATATTCCGGTCAGTGCCGGTCAGTGGGTTCATTATTCATTCAAATATAAACTGCTCTATGGAGAGGTTTATTCCTTGCTGGGTATACGAAATTCAGATGCGGATTTTGAAAGTCGACGGACAAAAATTCGTACGAGTTCAAATGAATGGCAGCGTTTTGATCGGTATGTTTATATTCCTGATAACTATGACAATGATTTTCGAATTGTGATACAAACGGAAAATGCGGATGTGTATATCGATGATATTGCAATGGAATATGTGTCACAGCCCCCCCTTCTTCCTGATGGAGATATGGAAATGGAAGGAACTGGATTATGGCGCACTTATGATGCTAGATCCACGCTGACTAAAGTAAATGATATCGTTTATAGCGGCAGTCAAAGCATATATGTTGAAACAACCGATGAGGAGGAATACAATGAAGGCGGTGTACAGCAATTATATGTTAATGTAGTAGCAGGCCAACAATATCGTTTTTCATTCTGGTATCAATCGGTGGGATCATTTAATCCTCGGCTAGGCGATAGTGATTCCAATGATGATTTTGAATTTCCATTTTTTGATGAAAATGGCGATTTAAATATCGATGCCCAATTTCAACCCCTCTGGCCAGTACTGAGTTCGACGCGAACATGGACATATTATGAGCGTGAATTTATTGCACCGGACACGGATGATTTTCGAGTAATATTTAACTTATATGATGGTGATGTGCCTGAAAGCGGCTTTGGTTGGGAGAATTATGATTATGGCCAGCTCTGGTTGGATGATGTTCGTATTGATATTGTGGAGTAAAGTTATTTCATTATAACTATAATGATAAAAAGCACCCTTGAGGGGTGCTTTTTTTTATGCAACTTCCTATAAATTCACGTTTTAGGGGGGATTTTATGGTTTTTCACGCATGTATATCTATTTTTCTTCCATTTTCTTGCGTCGTATAAGCAACTTCTATACCCATTCATCCGATAATACATAAGAGACAATAAATGAGACTGGTGAAAAATGGCAATTATCGGGAGTGTTAAAAAATGCGAGAGATTTTAGGCATACAGCAAATTTAATGAAGGCGCAACCATAAGAGTATGGTGCTGAATTGAATTTTCTGGATAACACCGAAGATGGGCGTTTTTCAACACTCCTTGAATGGAGAATACTATGGCAATTACCCCCCCAAATGCCCTAGGCACTCGTGTACCTAAAACAGTGCATGATAAATGTAAACTTGACCAATCCGCAATTCGGCAACCTGAAATTCCAGATGCCGCACAAAAACCTTCATCAGATAATTTTCAAAAGAAAACAAATAATCCATGTCCTGAAAAATCATCTAAATTGTCCGATTTTTCATTGTTTATCGAAAAAAATACAGAAATTCCTCCAAATTTAAAGGGAATCATTGAAAAAGCGGCTAAAAATCTAACATTGCTTCCCAATGCATTGGCAGAACTTAATGCGCATATTGAAAAGCTTGCACAATCAACTTCTTTCGTCATAACCACAGATGGTGTTCAGTTGCATTCAGTGCCAGGCACCGTGATTAATGCCATGCAACAGTGCCAGGCACTGGATAGTGCTGCAAATCAGGTGCTTTCAGCTATTTATAATGATGGGGACCTGTCCGCAGCGTGCCAGAAATTTGAACACGTGCTTGCAGATACGAAAACCATGCTACACGGACTATCCAGCGATAGTAGCGATGATGCGGCCAAGGCAATACTTGCACATACGATGCAAAATGCCATTCGCACACTGGAAAATCCCACAATTGCTCAAAAAAGTGGTGTACAGGATCAACTTAGCGGTGCACATGCCACAAATCCAAATCTGAGATTGCATCATATGACAATGCTTGGAAAAAATACCCGTTTTCCTGAGAATGGTACCGGTTATATTGCTGCAGATACAGCCATTGCGCTATATAATGCGGGTCAATTATCACGGAGTGATTTGGGTACAGTGAACATTCATCGCAGTATGACACGCACAGGTGAGCATGAATGGGATATTCCTAAAAACGGCATTGCACTTAAGCCAAACAGTCGATTGGCCGAAGCAATCATTGCTGCGAAAATGGGAATCAATGACAGATTAAATCCTGAAATTATACTTGATACCACATCTGCGCAAATTACATCGAATTTTGCGAGGATTTTGCTCGCTTACTCCATGCTCATGCGTGAAGAAAACTTATCCCCAGCAGATTATAGAAAATTAACTGGCCAGGCGATTACAGCCATGCCCAAGGGGATTGTCACAGGTTTTGCGGATATAGGAACGTACTTGGCCAAGGATGTTGCATTTGACGGCGCGCGTGCGGTAATCAATGAGGTGTTTACTCAAATGACTGGCCAAATGGATCGCGGAAAAGAGATCATTGCCCAGCGCAATGTGAATGAGATATTATCGCCAATGCGCATGGCACAAGGATTATGGAATGCGGGGCTCATTAAATCCAGCGACGCTATTATCGATCATATGGTCGATCAATGGAAAAATGCTGGCCCATCTGCCCGTTGGGAAATGGCTGGCAGTGCCATATTTACAGCGGCCACATTGGGTGCGGGTGCGGCTATGCAAGCGCCTAAGGTTTCTGCTTATGCAGGTAATCTTCGTGCACTTATGGCATCGGGAGCGCTTACTCGTATGCAGGCAGTGGGTAAGGTAAGTGCCCAGCTCGCACGGTTGGGAGTTGTTGGCCTTATGGAAGCCACAGGCATTGGCGATGCCAAACTCATGATCATGACATTAAAAAACGGCTTGCATGTGATGATGCAAATTTCAAAGTCATTGGCCGGTAAAGGTGCAAAGATCGTGCATGCAGCAGTGGCCAAAACATTGCAAAAAGCCATATTGCTTCGTAATGATAATCTCATAAGGCAAGCCAATCGTATTAAAGGCTATGCCCTATCTAAGTTAGGTAATCTACCGATTAAAGTTGAGATGCGTGAATTGGCATTGCTTCGCCCACAGCTGGCAGGCAATCACGGCCATGCATTGCCAGAGTCTATTCGCATCCCTGTATTTATGATGGCATCAAAAACACCGCCAAATAGAGTACCTATGCGTAGTAGAACATCACGTTCCAGATCTGAAAGACAATCAGGCAGATTACCTAGATCACTTATACCGCCACGGGATCCTGGTTATCGCACGGAAACACCACCACAAAATAGAGTATTAATACCAGCACCTAAAACACCACCTACACGGGTTCAACGCACTTTGGTAGATGCACCAGATTTAGGCCCAGCCCCATCATTGCATGATACGCAGTCATCATCTGCTCCCATACTCGATGACAGAGGCGATGGAAATAGCCCTGAGCTACGACCCGGTGAACCGAGATTTGAATCACCTATCCTTCAAATGTATAACCGTATTGATCAGGTATTTAATACGATCCCCCTTATTGAGAATGGCCGTTTGAATATGGATGGAATTACACAAATGAATGGTTTATTTGAAGCGCGAATGGGTTTGCGTCAGCGCCATATCCATGGGCATGCTGGAGCGAATAATCGCATGGACAATCGCATTGCAGTTGCACAAGGGATTCTTCACCGATTGATTTCTTCATCACTTCAAGATGCACAGCTCGTTAGAAATAATGGAAAAACAATTGCTGCTTTAGTTTCGCATATAGATACACTATTATCTAAGCTTGTGCTAAATTATAGTGCGGATGATTTAATCACGGATAGCAGGATAATTGATCTTGTAGCTGAAAATATATTTAATCGTACATTGAATCGACGTGTTTCAGTAGAACCTAGGCCACGAGTATCACCACCATCCATCCCAAAGGGACCTATTAGAAGTAGGCCTTCTCAGTATGCGAGGGAGTTTGAAATCCCTTTACTAATGCGAAAAATCCTTGCTACAGGCATGTTACCTTCCACCCATCAACATTTAACTGTGAAGTCATTGACTATCATGGGATTTCCTGAAGCCACAGCCAGTGAATTGGTTCGATTGGCAGGTACGGGCAGGCGTGTATTTTAATGAGTCCCGTTATATACTCGCATGATTGCTCCATCATACATCGAGTATTGTCATTTTTTGAAAAATTTTGTCAATAAGGATAGGAAAATTACCAGAGCAAATGGACCCCATACCTGGATTTGGAGCCAAGTCACAGGATCAGAAATGCTCGCATGTTTTCCAGCAGATCCAAGCGATGTGTAAACAAAGGTGCCTGGAAGTATACCTAATAATGTTGCGCGTATATAATCCCAAAAAGTTACTTTTGTTAATCCCAAGCCAAAATTTAATCCATTAAATGGAAATAGAGGAAGCAATCGTAAAATGAGCACGGAATAAAATCCATTATTGTCGATTTTTTTGTCCAGTCCGTGAAGTGTTCCTTTATTTTCGAGTATCTTTGTTAGAGTATCTCTGCCAAAATACCTAGCAATGAGAAAACTAATCATAGCACCAACGCTCGCAGAGAACCAGTTGATCAATGTTCCCCACCAGATACCAAATAAAAGGCCGCCGCCAATGGTTAACACTGATCCTGGAAGAGCAAACACAGTGGCGGCAATATAGATGAGTCCGAAGATAAGTGGTGCTAACATGCCCTGATTTCGAATCCATGTTTCCAAGGCAATAAATCCCTCTTTGGATAAAAAATCCCTAACAGGTGTAAAAAAATACAATCCAATAATAATGGAAATGAAAAAAATAAAAAGTAATGGTTTTTTCATATCTATCCAAACCTCCATTGAAAATAACGTTGCAGTCAATGCCGCGTAGTCGTTGTCAGGCGAGTGCGTTGATACGTATCCGCAATGCGTTTGCTGATTTCCGCAAGTGTGGGATAGATATGTATCGTGGATGCTACTTTTTTAAGCCCAATTTTTTGATGCATTGCCAAAGCCAATTCATGCAATAAATCGCCTGCATGAGACCCCACAATAGTGACTCCTAAAATTTGATCCGTCTTTTTTTCGGTCAATACTCTTATAAATCCCTCAGTTTCACGATCGCAGATCGCACGATCCAAATCGTTCAATGAATAGCGATAGCTATTATAGACTAGATTTTTTTGTTTGGCCTCAGATTCATTAAGTCCAACGCGAGCAATCTCTGGTTCTGTAAATGTACACCATGACACCGCACGGTAATCGATTTTTGATTTTCCTGGGAACAGTGCATTGCGAAGGATCAGTCGTGCTTGAAAATCAGCTGTATGGGTAAATTGATAATGTTGCGTCACATCACCGCATGCATAACTGTGTGTTTGACTAGTCCTCAAATAGGAATTAATTTTTATTCCGTGATGATCAAACTCAATTTTGGCATTTTCCAAGCCAATGCCATTCACATTGGCCAAACGTCCAGCAGCAATAAGAATTTGATCGAATTCAATGTTTGTTTTTTGCCCCTTGGAATCAGACACAATTAAACCGCCATCTACTTGTTCGGCTATTGTTTTGACTAAAACGGTTATTCCTTCTGCCTCAAAACCGTTCAGCAGTCTGTGCATCATAAATCACTTTTGCGGATCGGATGATTGCCTTTGATGGCACGCAACCCGTGTTAAGGCAATCACCCCCCATTTTATTTTTTTCAATTAATGCGACGTCAACGCCAAGTCCTGCTGCGCCTGCTGCACAAACTAATCCGCCAGATCCGCCACCAATTACAATTAAATGATATTTTTTCATGATTTTTCCAAACAATCTGTCGATACTTTGCTTAGTTGACAAAATCCATGGGGTTTAATCTCTAATGCAGAATTGAACATCGCTGACATTGCCTGATGGGTAATTAATCCTGTTAATTCGATAATCGCATTATCGCTTAATATCGTTTTTAACTTAATCTGCAAATTTGCACAAGATTCCTTGTCCGACTGAACAACTGCCCTGGCATAATTTAAAAGGAGTTTCTCTGTGTCATTATAAAGTGGGTGAGTTTGATACGATGAAAGCGCTTCCAGTTTTTCCTGGGATAGTCCAATTTTTATCGCCTCAGACAGGTTTAAATCAATGCAAAAGGAACAATGTAATAATTGCGAAATATAAACCCTGATCAACGTTCGCCACGTGTTTAATAAAGGGGAATGTTTTCTGTTAAATGCCATCAACATCCATAAAAATCCTATGAATGCCTTGGAAATTTTACCCCAGTACAAGATAGGTTGAAGAGGCTTTCCAAATTTTCGTTTTTGTATAGCGATCATAAAACGTATCCACCATTTATATTTTGTTTTGGATGGCGTGATTGGGCTCATAAAATATCCTTTTTTAAAAAATCGTCGACCCAGTGTGAAATTTTTTTCTGCTCTGATTGATTTGTATGTTGAAGTTCTTGAGAAAGAACCGATAGGTCGTCATATACATCAACATCAGAAAGTGTGGGTAGAAAAAATACATCCCCATAATTTTTGATTTTAATCAGCAAGTCATTGCAGGTTTGTGACTGACTATACGCAATGGATGTCCATATGTCTTTAGGCAATGCCACAGATCCACCAAAGAGATAAAAACCGCCATCACGAGCGGGTCCAATGACAAATGTACTTTTATTTTGCAAAATCTGATGTGCCTTGAGGATTAATTGTTGGCTCAATTGAGGGGCATCTGCGCCAATTAATAAAACATTCCTATGAATGGTCTGCAATGAACTGTAAATATGGTGAAGCTTTTCTCCAAGATTACCGTCATTTTGCCAGATTCGGCTAAAGGCATTCCATCGCTGATCGGATAACCCCTGTTTTTCGGCTATCGCCCAATAGGGGCATATTAAAGCAAGTGTCGATTGGTTTAATGATACCAATGTGTTTTGAATTGTTTCTAGACACAGTTCATAAAATGTAAGTGTAAATTCTTTTCCAATCGTAGTTGCTAAACGAGTTTTAAATGGTGTCAATGTTGGTGTTTTAACAAATACTGCAATAGCAGTAGTTTGCCCACTATTGATTTGTTTTAATTTTTTTCGTTCAGGACGCGCCTGTGTTGTCCATAGTTTGTAATAGAGTTTTGTTATATGAAACCATCCTAAGTTTTTGTATTTCCGTGCGCTTGTCTTGAGACTGTTTTTAGTCGATTGAATCGAAATACCTCTCTGGTGTGCTCGCCAAACAAAGACATGATCTTCCCCATATGGAACATCTTCTGGAAATCCACCAATGCGTTCAAAATTTATTTTTGAAAGACAAAATCCCTGGTCACCAAATGGCAAACCCATCAGTCGTGATCGAATCCAACAACCTATTTCATTGATTAGCATTAGCAATGGGCCATCATTTAAAAATTGTAAGTTAAAATAGTAAAATATATTTGAATCGCATTTTAGGATGTCAGTCAATGATGCAAGGGTTGTTTTCGTAAATCGTGAATCCGCATGCAAAAACCATAAAAAATCATGTATTGCATGTCGTGCCCCAGTATTTAATTGCTGGGCACGACCAGGTGCCGAATTAACCCATTTTACACGCGAGGGAAGTGCTTCTCTAGGCATCTTCGGTCCTGAAAAAATAATTTCCGTTTCAATAGGAAGCTTTTCAAGATCTGTCCAAAGATCCACCCACGATTCTTCTTTTGGAGCAATAGGAATGATAATGCTAAGATTGTTTAAGATAGTCGTCATCGATTATTTATTTTCTTTTTAAAAAATTAAGAATTTCTTTATTTTTTTCATTCAGCGACTCATGGTTTGTCACTACAGCATAGTCGAGCGCAGATGAACAAAGACAATTTGAATTGTTTATATTTGCTTGGACAGTGTCATCGATTAAATCAATCACCTTAGCGATATTATTTTTATAAAGTGTAAAAACGTCGATTACATTGACATGATCGGCTGGATTGTCTTTCCAACTGTCATAATCAGTGATGATGGCAATTGTTGCATAACAGAGCCCTGCTTCTCTGGCTAAAAATACCTCAGGGACATTGGTCATACCCACAAGAGTGCCGCCATTTGTCCGTAAGGCGTGACTTTCCGCCTGTGTGCCCAGTCTAGGACCTTCCACACAGGCATATACACCATTTTTATGAATTTGAATTTTTTTATTCTTTCCAATGGATTCAATTTGTTGAATTAAATCATCGCAAACTGGATTTGCTGTGGCAATATGGGCGACCAGTCCATTACCGAAAAATGTTGAATTGCGACTACCTTTGGTAAAATCAATATATTGTGAGGGAATGACAAGATCGCCTGGCGCGAATATATCACAAAGGCTTCCCGCAGCTGAAATGCCAATAATTTGTGGGACACCGATGGATTTTAAGGCCCAGATATTTGCGCGATAATTGATTTCACTTGGAAGAAGAGTGTGACTATCCCCATGTCTGGGAAGAAAAGCCACATCCCTGCCATGCCATTGCCCTACTTTGATGGGCGCAGATGGTTTTCCAAATGGAGTATCCACCATTAGATTTTTTTGTTTTTCAATTCCTTCAATACAGTAAAGGCCTGTGCCTCCGATAATGCCTAGCATATAATCTCCTTTAATGAATGTTTTGAGGGCAGTTCGTTTAACAATATTCTTGACTTAATGATCGTTCATTTAAGCAATTATTCTCAAGTGAACCTATTGCTTTTTTTGCGCCACAATCAAATAAACCATAATGCATGGATAAATCCCATTTAACACGAAAGTGAGCGGCATAGCGTGTTTGCGTCAGCATCATCGCTGTATTTTTGTACACCAATACAGATCATCCCTTTTCAAACAGATGATGGTCGTCGGTCAGATAAGCGTTCCTCCACAGGATGAGCCCGCCCCTGCAGTGCAGCCATAACAGTGATTGGCAAAGGTAATGGGGTTGTTGTCGATTTGATCGAAGGATTCAATATCCCAGATCGTTTGTTGTTTTCCTTGAATTGGCATTTCTAGCATCTGATTGAAATCACAATCATAGATTTTACCATCCCATCCAATGGAAATTAAATTGCGACACATGATATTTTCTGCGGCATGGACATTAAAACTGTTTATCAGCATTGCCATGTAGTCGTCATATTTATTTTCTCTGATCAATTGATCCAAGAAACGTTTGATTGGCATGTTCGTAATTACAAATAGATGGTTGAATTCAATGCCAAAGAGTTTATGCAGTTCTTTTTTATAGTCAGCTTCAAGACTTTCCTGTGAGGGTGGCAAAAAGAATCCAATCGGATTATAAACTAAATTAAGTTCAAGCTCTGATGTATTTTTTCCAAAACCAAGTTCATTTAATAATTGTAATGCACGGATACTTTTATCAAAAACACCTTTACCTCGCTGCATATCCACATTGTTTTTGGAATAACACGGTAGAGACGCCACTATGTTGACTTGATGTGTTTGAAGAAAATCCATTGTCTCTTTTTGGCCATTTTCAAAAAAGATAGTCAGATTGCATCTATCAATTACATCCTTGTTTTGCTTTTTTGCAGCTGTAATTAGAGTACGAAAATGAGGGTTAAGCTCTGGTGCTCCGCCAGTAATATCCACGGTCTTAATTGTAGGCGATTGGCCCATAAGTTCAATCAACCGATTGATTGTTTTTTCTTGCATGGTCTCAGTTTGATTAGGGCCTGCCTCCACGTGACAATGCATACATGCCTGATTGCATAGTTTACCCATATTGACTTGTAAAATCTCAAGTGGCGTACGCATAATTTTAATCATGTGCTGGGCCAGCGTATCTTCAAATAGTGTGATTCGTTTCACCATCGAATGATTCTCCTTTTATTTCTGAAGTAGCGATACGACTATTTGATTTAGATCAGGCAGTATGGATTCCCATTTGCCAATTAGCCCTATATCTGCAATTTGAAAAATGGGTGCGCGCGCATCAGAGTTAATGGCTAGAATTTTCTTAGCGGTTTTGATGCCAACTAAATGCTGCACAGCGCCGGAAATACCGATTGCCACATATAAATCTGGGGATATGGTATGCCCGGTTTGCCCAACTTGTTGCGCATAGGGAAGCCAGCCCCGGTCGATTATAAAACGGCTACCGGCAATTTGTGCATGACAGGTGTGAGCCATGGCTTCAATGGTTGCAATATTGTCCTTGCACCCAATGCCTGCGCCAATGCCAATGACGATTTTTGCGTCCGCTATATTGGATAATGCCGATTGCATAGGGTTTCGCGCCATAATGCGAAACTTGCCTGCCAACAAAGAGTGCGGCACGATTTCATCGATAATATCACCGGTGCGTTTATCGTCGATTATCTGCATAGGAAAAATATTGGGTCGTACTGTGGCCATTTGCGGTCGATGCCGGGTACATAAAATATCTGCCATGATATTACCACCAAAGGCCGGCCGTGTCTGCAGTAGATGGCCATGAATGGTAATTGATAAATCCGTACAATCCGCGGTTAATCCGGTGTGAATATGCGCAGATACGCGCGGCATAAATGATCGTCCACGAGGTGTTGCACCTGCTAATACGATGCTTGGTTGGTATTTTTGAATTAGATAAATCAGTGCATTGGCATATACATCATCGATGAACGATCCTTCCAATAATGTATCCGCAACAATAATGCGATCTGCGCCATAATGAAATGGCAGTCTGAGTATATGTGGGTCTGCGTGTCGTAATATGATAGCAATGACATTCATATCTTGTGGGCTTTGTTCAGCCAGCTTTCTTGCATGGCTAAGCAGTTGCAATGACACAGGATGAATACGATTTTCCTGTATCTCACAAATAACCCAAATATGAGCATGGTCATTTAAATCAGTTGATGGGGTTGTTGTGGGTTTTTTAAAATCAATGGCCTTTGCTGGACAATGCGTCTCGCATGTGCCGCATAGAATACAGGCATGCCGATCAATACACGCGCATCCGTCGACAATGGTGATGGCATTTGCAGGGCACTTGCGCGCGCAGATTCCACAGCCTGTACAGTTATTTTTGTTTATTGTAATGCTCACTGCATCTCCTCTATTGTCTGCACAATTAATATGGCTGCTTTTTGTATGCTCGTATTATCTGCGATGACGGGTTGGGATACGCGCTTTACTTGAGGTGAAAAAATCTGGTCCACCCATGTGGGCGATCCATTTAATCCAATCTGTTTGGCATCACAATTAATATCTGTCTGAGTCCAGCATTTAATGGGTATTTGCTTGGCCCGATGCTTACCGATAAACGATGGATAGCGCGGCAAGTAAATATCTTTAAGTACAGTAATGACCGCAGGAAATGATACATCGATACGTGTTTCCTCATTGTCCATTAGCCTGGTGAGTCGCAATGATGTGCGTGTGATTTGATTGATATGGCTAACCATTGTTACCTGTGCAATATCTAAAAAACTAGCAATGCCAGGCCCCACTTGTGCAGTATCGCCATCAAGTGCCTGTTTTCCGCAGATGATCAAATCATATTGCCCATGTGTTCGAATGCCTTGCGATAAAATATAGCTGGTGGCCAATGTGTCACTGCCTGCAAATGCAGGGTCTGATAGTAAGATTGCATTATCAACGCCCATGGCTAATGCGTCTTCAATGCTATGTTTAGCTGCAGGTGGTCCCATGCTAAGCACTGTGACATGCCCGCCTATTTGTTCTTTAATTTGAAGCGCAGTTTCAATGGCATATTTATCAAAGGGATTTAAAATCGCTCGCATATGATCGCGAATTAACGTGCCCGTTACAGGGTCCATGTGAACATCCCTGGTGTCAGGTACTTGTTTGATACATACAATAATATTCATTACATGCCTCGATAGTTGGGGCCATCACCACCTTGCGGTGGCTGCCAGTTTACAATGCCATACGGGTCTTTAATAGCGCATGTTTTACAATGCAGGCAATTTTCGGGGTTTAAATGCAATTGATGACGCCCATCCATTTGCCGGGTTATTTCAAATACATTGGCTGGGCAGAAAAATTGGCATGGATTGCCAAATTCATTTTTGCATGTGGTATTGCAAATACTGCGATCAGAAATATGAATATGACATGGCTGATTTTCCTCATGGGCGGTGCCGGATGCATAGACAGCGCTTAACTTATCAACGCATTGTGGGTGTTTGGATAAATCGGGAGTGTTTGGTGTGCTGGTATGCGTGTTTTGCATGCACTTAGCATCTGGCTTGACGGAGATACGATCCCAAATGCCACGGCCATTGCTTAAATATTGCAGTACAGCCTGGCCCATGCCCAATACAATGCCATGATGAAATCCTTGGTGGAAATTTCTGGCCTTATACAGGTTGATTCCTATATTGCTTTGGCGAATGTCTGCTTCATATTGCGATAGCATTGTATCGCTAAAGTCATTGGCCGTATAGGCAGCCATGATAGTTTTTGCAGCAAGCATACCGGATTCAATAGCGAGATCAATGCCTTTGAGCTGCATGGTATCGAGCAGGCCTGCTCCTTCGCCGATGATGATAAATCCTGGTCCCGCCATTTTAGGAAGTGCATACCAGCCGCCCTCACAGATGGTTTTTGCACCATAAGACACAAATCGTGCATTTTTTAAATAATTGGCAATCGTTGGATGAGCTTTAAACTGTTGAAGCATGTGAAATGGATGGGTATGCGGATTTTTATAGTCCAAGCTAGTGACAAATCCAATGCCAACCATACATTCTTTGATATGATACATGAATCCACCGCCAAAAGTGGATAGCCCAAGCGGATGGCCAAATGCATTGAATGTGAATCCTTCGCGAAATACGTTTTCCGGTACTTCCCATAACTCTTTAAGGCCCAATGCATATCCTTGGGCAATACGAGCATCATCTAAATGATAATCGTGAATAAGCGTTTGAGTGATATGTCCGCGCGCTCCTTCACCCAGTACAACAATGGATGCGCCGAGTCGCGTGCCAGGTACGTGAACAGCGGTGAGATTGCCATCGATATCACGTCCCTTTTCTTTGACAATAACGCCGATTACGCGCTTGTGGTCATCTGTGATGACCTCCTGCACGACTTCGCCTGTATAAATAGCAATGCCTTGATCTTTTGCGTATTGTCCCATCCAGCGCACCATATCGCTTAAGGAAATCATATGCTTACCCTTGTTTGACATGGGGGGCAGGACAAATGGCAATGGCAATGCCCATTGACGGGTTAAGAATGCATAGCGTTCTTTAGTGACCTTGGGGCCAAGTGGTGCTTGTTGTTTACTATAGTCTGGAATGAGTGAGGCCAAGGAGGTGGGGTCAAATGTGGCGCCCGATAATGTATGATCGCCCAAATGAGGGGCTTTTTCAATGATGGCAATGCGTAAAGGTGTATTGGTTTTTTTTGCCAACTCATTTAAGCGAATGGCGCCTGCAAGCGATGCAGGGCCTGCGCCTACAAAAATAATATCGAATTGTATGTCCATGAGTATTCCTATGAATGTCATATATATAGATGTATATATATGAAATCCGTGTGTAGCGAAATCCATGGTGGAAATCAAGCATGCCCCTCATTGAATTTGGCTTTACAATCTGTGAAGATGGGCGTTTTGATGACAGTCCCTTTATAGGTACTTTCATTTTTGACCTGGTCAAGAAAAAGTAGACAGCAAGTTAAGCAATATGTTGAGGTGGTTTAGCCCAGCGATCAATCCTAGGTATTGATGTTTTATAAGGGGATTCAAAGGCAATTTCATCGTAGATGTCCATTTCATAGGTCTTATATTCTCGCCTGCTTGGAATAAAATAATATCAGCGCGGATAAGTCGAATTTGATACAAAATATAGGGTGATACCCTTATATTCTTAAAGTAATGTCTTATAAAATCGATCCAGCTATCGACGTATAATGTTGAAAAATCCAACTAATTCCAATAAGTCCGATAAAAACATAGCAACATTTAATTGGAATTGCCGAAAACAAATAGTCATGTCATTCCAGCCAAAGAGCTGGAATCCATTGCAGTCGGAAATGCTGTCATTCCAGCCAAAGAGCTGGAATCCATTGCAGTCGGAAATGTTGTCATTCCAGCCAAAGAGCTGGAATCCATTGCAGTCGGAAATGTTGTCATTCCAGCCAAAGAGCTGGAATCCATTGCAGTCGGAAATGCTGTCATTCCA
>CAYZSU010000008.1:31141-48865 GCA_964480565.1 uncultured Myxococcales bacterium
GTCGGAAATGCTGTCATTCCAGCCAAAGAGCTGGAATCCATTGCAGTCGGAAATGCTGTCATTCCAGCCAAAGAGCTGGAATCCATTGCAGTCGGAAATGCTGTCATTCCAGCCAAAGAGCTGGAATCCATTGCAGTCGGAAATGCTGTCATTCCAGCCAAAGAGCTGGAATCCATTGCAGTCGGAAATGCTGTCATTCCAGCCAAAGAGCTGGAATCCATTGCAGTCGGAAATGCTGTCATTCCAGCCAAGGAGCTGGAATCCATTGCATAAGTATTAATAATTATTAAATAAAAATAAAAAACATAGCAACTTTTATAAAAAAATGACGATAACTAGTTTAGAAGATTAATTAAGGGAGGGTGTATATGGGATGGGTGGATAGCGTTAAGCAAGTAATAAGGAATGTGGATGGCGAATATGTGGATAATGTACGATGTGGAAATCGTTATATGGATGCGCCAAAAGAAATTTGTAAGCTTCTTGACGACTCAAGTAAATCTGAAAATGATAAAACTGGGTATTATACAGGACGTAGCGCCAAAGCCATACAAGCAATAATATCAGGTGAGGCAGATGTTGTGAAATCTGGAGTGAAATCTGTCGCTCAACATGATACAGATGAATCTAATGCAGCTTATTCGTTGAAGATCCCTGATACAGGTTATGCCAATGATACGAGGAAGCTAATAAGTTCTAATGGGTCTGTATCGATAGATCATTGCGAAATGTCAGGTCAATATAATAGTGTAAGTGCTAATGGTGAGACCCATACAGTTGCAATAGAAAACTGTGCATTTAAAACCACTACATTTTGGAATGGAAAATTTTTTGGTAGATTTCATTTAGATACATTGGGCGCGCGCGAAGCATTTTTGCTAGGTGCAGCAGATCAGGTGGTAATGGCAGCTGCAAAAGAAGATACGGTACCTGAATATTTAAAATCTGTGCGTGTTGCTTTGCTTGATTCTCCAGCTGTGTTTGCGGAAAAATACTCCGGAACAATGTTATATAAGCTAGATGCTAATTCTGTGCCTGTGCCTGTGGACAATGGTTTTTCACAATCACTTCGTATTTTCTTTGCCACTGCATCTGATGGGAATATGAGTTTTGCGGATAATGTGATAGGCAAAAATGTGCAAATAGTCATGTATCAACAAACGAGAATTGTAAATTTATTATTTAAAGAAAAAAATGCTATTGCCAATGATGATTCTAAAAAATTAAAGACCTTAAGGACTGAACAACTACCTATATACGAAGAAATATTAAGTACTTTAAAAACTGTAAAAACAAATGGAATGACGCCGCCACAAAGGGAAATGTTTTATATGGCTAAAAGCTTGGCTTATGGTCAGATGATGCGTTTAGCGGGTAATACAGTTCCCAATATGGGCAATGAAAATGAAGCTGCAATTAAATTAATTATAGCCGAAAATAAAAATGCCATTCGGCCATGGATTGAGCCAGGACCCTATAATCGCACAGTGCATGGTTTACCAAAGATGGGTGCAGGGGCAGCAGTAGCGGAACCAGAGATGGGTGCAGGGGCAGCAGTGGCAGCGCCAGAAACGGGTGCGCAGACAGCAGTAGCGGAACCAGTAAAGAAAGAGCGTAAAAAGAGAGCAACAGAGTCAGCAAAACCACGAGTACCAGCTAGGAGAAGAAGATCTCGAACACCACAGCCAGCGGTTAAGCCGAAGAAGCCAACAAGTGCATATGAGATGTTTTAATAACTAATTTAAAAATACATTAAAATACATTTAGGAGGATAAATGTCTATTACAAAGATAAATTTAGCAAAGCAAAAAATGGATATGGCTCAAGTTCGGCAAAGTATAGTAGATAAAAAGCTTTACAAAGATAGTGTTGGAAACAGATATGTAGATGAGTTTGCATCTCATTATGAGACTATTTGTGCTGAAGCAGAAAGTTCAAAACAAAGACGGACTGTTCAATCGTTTCGAACATGCTATATTGATCAACTAGTGCAAAAAACAGAAGATAATTGTAAATATGAGGTGAGTGACGCTGCTAAAAAGAATTGTTATAAAAATCAATTAGCGTCAGGTCCTTTTAAAGATTCTGTCAATCAGGCATGTGTTGACAGGACTCTTCCTCCTTCAAAATTATATGCGCCAGTGGAAATGCCTGAAGAAGATTATGGTATTGTACTTGACTCGAGGTTGTCTCAAACATATGTTCAGGCAAAAAAATTAGGTACACGTGCTTTGGTTTTTTCTTTTTCATCAAAAGGCAGAAATTTAGATAAAGTAAAAGAAGGCCTTAAGGCAAAGTATGAGGAGATTAGTGAGCCTTCCAAGGCTACTATTTCAGGAGCTCTTGTAGTTTTGGAGAACTCCTCAAGTAAGGAAGTAGAAAAACAAGAAGCAATAGAAACTCTAAGTACAGCAGATTTAATCGTTGCAGATACACTCGCACGTACCTATGTGCAGCAAGTGAAAGAAGATGGCACCGTTGTTTTCGGTGAGATTGAGCCAGCGAAAGATGCAAATGGCGTCATTATTACTCCAACCGAAGATAGTATTGCCAAAAACGCGGCACTAAGCAATTTATACAGTCAAGTGGCCAGTGAAATAGCCAATCAACAGCGATTTATTAAAAAAGATTTAAATGCTACTGTAACAATCAACCGCGATACGATCAAAGCAAACGTGGAAGCTGTCTTAAAAGCTCAAGACCCTGCAACGCGTCGCTTGGCAAGCATTACACTTAATGCTTCAGGCGAATTAACGGCTGTGGTACTTACTGGCATTGATGATACAGGTGCTCCAGCTCCACTGGGTGGAAGTGGATTAATAGATTCGCTTGAAACTGCTGGGTTTGCGCAGTCTTCAAAACAATATATACGATTAATAGGTGAAGTAGGAGGCTTTGATTCAGGAGCATCGATAGATGATCATGACGCTGTAAAAAATATACCAACAGTGCTTGCGAGTAATCAAGTCATTCATGATGCGGATTGGGCGGGTTTAACAGCTGCGATCAATGCACAAAAAATAAAAGTAACAAGCATGGACTCTTTAACAGTAAATGGCAAGGGAACTATTCTACATGCATTGGAATCACAGAAATCGGTCATTCAAGTGATGAATGAGTATTTTCAGGATCAGGCGCTGGCAGGTGATGAATTAACTACTGCACAAGAAGATGCCGCAAAAAATGTAAAAGTAGCCATTGCACATGCCTATGATATGGCCATTGCCGATGATTTATCCCATAGATATGTCTTTGGAGCAACGGATAGCACTGTTGCGATAGAACGTTTGCCTGATAATGACGCATCACGAACAACAGGTACTGCATATGCAATCACGCGCAATGATATTCAGGAACGCGGTGCTAACGCAGGCTTGCATTCAGAAACAATGAGCAAATTATCCTTGGAAGATAGAAAGAAAGTAACTTCAGCTCTATCTCTTCGACAAGCGGTAACCGAAGGATTGAACCGTAATGTGGGTTCATTATCACCCGTATCTGCAGAAGTAAAACACGCAAAAATTAAAGATGGCGTCTTAGATGTTAAAATTGCTCCGTATGGCAAAAATACGCCGGATAAACCGAAAAATTGGACATTGGGAGTAGGAGTTAATGCTCAAATGCGTGACTTTGATAAAACATCGTATCTGAGCCAAGCAAATTTAGGTGTTGATTTTGGCAAGGAATTTAAGCTGACACTTGGTGGAAGCTATGGACAAAAATCCAATATGCACGGTACCTTGGATGGTGCGCTTCATTCCCCTGAAAAAGCGGGAAAGAATGCAAATGCGGTTGTAGTAGGGAAGCTTGCCTGGACGCCGCAGATGGCAATGGATACAATGGTAGGAACGAAAAGTAATACGTGGACCGTTGAAGGTGGAATATTGCCCTATTCAGAACAAGGGACTCATTTAGCAGGTACAAAGGTTATATTGGGAATTCCTACAGCAACGGATACCGCATTTAAATTACATCTAGCAGGTGGATGGACATGGAATATATTCGCAGATGCCAATAAAGAAGAGCAGCTTGAAGATTTATCGTTTAGCTCTGATCGGCTTCAGGCAACTGGCGGTGCATCAATGGAGAGCAAATATGCCTTTGGTACGGACAGAGAATCTATTAAAGGGACATTGTCTGCAGAAGGTACCTATTATGCCAGTGATCTTCCAAGTTCTTTAAAAGCAGATGGTAAGTTAGCGTATTCAAATATGTTTGGCACGCCGCATTTAAAGGGTGCAGCGAGTATGGGTGCACTTTATTTGATGAGTGATGGTGACAATAAAGAATATACTGTAAAACTTGGACTGTCCTATGATAAACCAAGTTGGCCTCTACAACCACATGTAAGTGCGATGTATCAGTCGATTTCAGGTACAGGATATAAAAATACTGATAGCGATAATATATTGGTAGATAATGGTGGCTCTCTTGATGGAAATAATGAAGAAGTTGATGAGGGTAATAAAGTACTCACCGATCCACGTCTTCTTGGAGGTATGATGCAATTCTCAGCAGGAGTAAATATACCTATGGGTGATGCATTAAAGCTTACGCTTGGAGGCGCATGGAGCAAATATTCTGAATTAGATGCTGAGCCAATTCAAGCATCTGTTGGCCTAAAAGGAAATTTGTAATTATATAGCATTAATACATATATTCATTAATTAATTATTAAATGAGAGGTTGGGGATATGAAAAAACAACGAACAATGTTGGGATGGGTGGTTATGATTGCCATGGTCGTGGCAAGTATGGCCTGTAGTGATGGGAGCGTACGAGTAACGCCATCAAAAAATGCGTTGGATCCAGTGATTATGAAGTTTACAGCGAGTCCATTGGAAAATAATAAAGTCGAATTATCGTATGAATTTACAAGTAATGTGTCTACTGCAGAACTTACATTTTCTGGATCATTGGTGGAAAATTCAGAGGCGAAAAAAGCTTCGGTTGATCCAATTTTACTAGAATTACCTGCACCAGGGGCCACTGAAAACACTGTTGGTAAGTATAATATAACAGGTGTCATGGATGGCACAGAAGCCACATTAACCGTCACTTATTTTACATTGATGTTAAGCCGTGATGATATTGACGATATTAATGATGCAGATCCTGAGAAGCAAGATGAAATACGCCAAAGTAAAATGATAGAGCGTCAAGAAGAAGCAAAAGCTGCTATAAATGGGAATGATAACCCATATGGCTATGTTGAAGGAACGGATTCGCGGACAATTATTATTAAAGAAGCAGCTGATCCTGTTGTCGAGGATCCTGTTGTTGCACCCAGTGTAACAGTGACGACAACGGATACAGAAATATCATCCGGTGATGTGGCAATTATCACTTGGGATGCGAGTGATATGGGCGATGATGCAGGTCTTGAAGGTGCAGTCATTGAAATTGTTAGCTCTGATGAAGATAAGCCTGTAGTGAATGTGTATAGTAATGAGGACTGTAAGGAATATACAACAGCTGCCGACTTATTGGCGCAGGGAACACCCATTGCAGCCGATATGCCAAAACCAGCCAAGGGCTGTGCCGTGGTTGCGCCGAGCGTAAATACTACGTATTCAGTAACAATCGATGGTGAAACGGTTGGGTCCACAACTATTGATGTTGACGATGGTGCATCCGCTGACTTAAGCGTTAATATTCGTATCAATAATATGGAAACAGCCATGGTGGATAATTTTGATGCACCAGTAGCTGTAACATGGACAGTGATGCCAGAAAACGCAGAGGTAACTGTCACATCAACACCTAATGCGATATGCAATCCAGAGCTTCCAGTCAGTCAAGTGATGGAGGGCGGCCAAGGCACGGCATCATGTATAATCAGTGAAAATACAGTATTTGTCGTGGATGTGGCTATATCAGGTTCTGCAGATAGGAAGCAGGACACAGCGGAGGTAGTGAAACGAAGTCCAATTGCACCTGCACATGTTAGCATTGATGTGCAGACATCCAGCTCATGGGCATTTCAAGGTGAAGAAGTGGAATTATCCTTTGCAGCGAGCGAGAATGTTGATCCAGCGGATATTGTATCCATTATGCTTGTCAAAGGAGTGAAAGAAGAAAGTGTTAAACTAGGTGATGTTAAAACAGTTAAAGTACCTAGAGATGGTATTAGTGTTTACTTTATTGATTCAGCAGGTGTGACGCATAATAAAGGTACAGTAGTTCGTGGTGTGGCCATGCAAAATATGGGTTTTTCACAGCCTGTGGCAGGTATTATGGTGGATTCTACTAATGTAGATAATCGCTATGTGGGTGTGAATGCAGGATATAATGGTGGTAATGCCTTAGTCTATCACAATGGGAGTAAAGCCATTGAGTGGAGTTTTGAAACAGGCATTAAATCCAAGGCAGGTGGTGCATTGGATGGTTGGAATGCGGATCGCATTGGTAATAAAATTTCTCAATGGCCGGTGTATGCCATGGTCAGTCGCCCAGGAAAAGAAAATGAATTCTATGCGGCGGGCCCAGGGTTGGTTGTTCGCTCAACTGATGGCGGCTCAACAACAGAGCCTGTATTTGCAACGATTATAACCAATTCAGATGATGGGTATGATGGGCACAATACATGTCGAGGCAAAGAACAAACGGGTTTTGATGGTATGGAACATGAGTTTGCAACGGTTCGACAAATCTGTGACTTGGCAATGGGCCAAAGTGGCCGTTTATTGGCAGCGACTGATCGCGGTGTGGTAGAAATCAGCAATATTGATGACTATATGAATGATCAGGCCAATGACGTGACATTGATGCAGAATTACTCCAGCTATGGTCATGTGATTGATGATTTAGAATGTTTGGATGCCAATTGTGATACAGTTCTTTCTGCTACAGATAATGGTGTGCATGAGAGTAAAGATGGTGGACGTATTTGGGAACTTTATGGTTTAGAAGGCAAGGTCGTGTACCAGGTGAAAAAAGCGGATAATACGGTATATGCAGGTACAAGCGACGGTTTGTATGTGCAAGTGCATGGTAGTAACTTTAAATTAATGTCTGCGAATAAACAAGTGTATAGCATTGCATTTGATCCCAATGGCAAGGATAACCAACGCATGGTCGCTATTGGTACAAACGATGGCGTGTTGATGTCCAGGGATAATATGGAGTCTTGGAGTGAGTTGATGGTTGGGTCTGATACAGAAACTGCGTATTATGTCACCATGGTGCAAAAAGGTAGTGACTTGGCCGTATTCATGGCAGGCGCCAAAAGAGCTAGCTATGGTGTTGTGACTGTGGACGATATGACTGCATTGCCAGAAGAGGGTGATGTTACAGAACCTGAGGATGGTGAAGAGACAGATACATCTGTAGAGGAAGATGATGTACCTGTAACACCTGTTGAAGCAGAATAGTAATAAATATGCGAAACTAATAATCGCATAATAATATATTGATTCTTTGAGGGAAACCTCAAAACAATCTTTCCCCTTAAATGCCTGAGTGCTTTTTGTGCTCAGGCATTTTTTATTTTAGAGTTGTAAACAATGATTGAGAGTTTTATTAAAATGTAACCGATTTGAATTTGCTGATATGGCGCCGAAAATGGGCATTTTAAAGGCGAAATATCTCACTGGATAGCTCTGGATTATCTTTTTTTTGAGCAATAACTGACCATGTCAAAGTATATATTAACAATCTCTGGTATTTACTTCACTACAATTAAACGTGTTAAATCCTGAAATCATGTAAAAAAATGGAAGTAGAACTATAATGCCTAAGCCAATAATCATTAATAGATGGGTACACGACAAATAATTCATTGCCAGAGTGAAAATAAAAATAGACAGGGGTATTAGGCATCTATTGATGCTGCTAAACAGTGCAGTGACGCGACCGATGACAGTATTTGGAATGGATCTTAAAATATAGGCCTCAAGCATCATATCGACAAATCCGCAAAAACACCCAAATAGAAATAAATAGGCATAGATAGCGATAGTTGTTTTTGATAAACCAATATTGATTAAAAATATAGCCGCTAAAAAGAATGATATAATAAATAGATGATGCTGATTGTTCTTTGGAAATTCTTTCATTGAAAAGAAAATACTCGCTATAATGACTCCACCCATTATTGCTGAACTGGCAATTCCAATCACATTAGCAGGTAATTGTAATTCTTTTTGAATATACACCATCACAACAATACCCAGTGCACCTGTAAATAATGTGGTTAGCGCACATAAAATATTTACATAAAGTACTGTTCTATTTTTTAAAAGATATAAAACACCTTCTTTTAACATATTAAAGTAATTCGATGATGCATGATTCATCGACGTATGTCTGCTGGAAATAATTTGAATACGAGCTTTCATGATTGCACTTATAATATATGAACATGCATCAATAATAATCGCTCCAAATGGACCACAAGTTACAACTAAAATTCCGCCAAAAGCTGGTCCAATAATTTTAGCGGAGTTAATACAAAAGGAGTTGAGAGCACTTGCAGATAATACATGATCTCTTTTAATAATTAACTGGGTGAGCATGCGCTTGGCAGATTTAAAAGGTAAGTCAGTAAGCGTGTGCACGGCAATGAGCACATAATAAAATAAAAGTGTTTTAACATTGTAAAAAATAAGCATCGCGATTAACGCCATGCATATGGCATTTATAATATCAAATACACATAGCATTTTGATTGGATTGCGAAGCTTATCAACGTATGTACCAATAAATGGACTGGTCAGGAGGTTTATTAAAACAGTAATGATACCGATCATTCCCATCTTCAAGGGTGATCCTGTAGTATCGAGTATCCACCACATCATTGCAAAGTTAGCAATTGCACTTCCAAAAGAAGAAATCATATCGCTTAGACAAAATAGCAAATAGCTTTTGTGAAATATATTCTTATTCAACATTACAATTTTTTTCCACAAATGTTCGATGACATCGTGACGGTGTACCTAAAATATCACCTGTATATTTAAATGCATCACCTCTACATCCACCATCACATACTGAAATATAATCACATTGTGCACAGGATTGTAACTCATTCATTTTTTTTGATTTTAGGTTTCTAATGTATTTTAAATTATCCGAGTGCTGCCAAATATCTTTCAAATTATTTTCGAGAAGATTGCCTGCTGGAAAATCAGTCAAGGATGTACATGCATGAAAATTTCCTTTAAAATCGATATATCCGGATTGATCACCTGCTCGACATTCCATAATTTTTCTATAGCCATTTTGCTTATCTTTTTTATAATGGCAATAGATCGATAATTCGGTATCTACAATATTTAAATCAGGAACTGCATTTTTCCATTTATTTATTGTGTCAATCAGATCTTTCTCCTGCTCATAATTAAGTCGTACATTATCATAGATTTTATTATTGCCAAAATATCGTAAATCTTGAATTACAGTGGATTTAATTCCTAAATTATTTATAAATTTAAGAGTATCTTCAATATAAGGATAATTATATTTTGTTAATGTTGTGATCGTATTGACTGGAATACCAAGCTCCATAATCTTTTCAATACCTTGTAATGTTTGCTTTAAAACATCTTTCCCTCGTGTGATTCGATTGATTTCCTCTTTATGGCAATCGATACTAGTTGCAACAGGAATATCTCTGTCTTTAATTTGTTGAGCAATAGTTGAATTAATCATCGTGCCATTTGTAAGCAATGTCACTGTAATTTTGGCATTAATTAATTTATCGATAATATCCCATATACCATTATGCAATAACGCTTCACCGCCCGTGATCCGCACGTCCAATACCTGACAGTCAATGATTTGATCGGCAATATGGCACAGTGAATCTAGTGACAAATCTGAATATACTTTTCGTTTCATATTAACTTCAGGAAAACAGTAAAGGCATTGTAAATTGCATTTTGCTGTTATTTCCCAAAGTAAATTAAGCGGCGCAATATCACTTTTTAACTGTAAGAACTTTGAAAAACCTGGATCATCAATTGGAATATCTGATTTTTTATCTGTAAATGTGTTGATAAACCCAGCTTGTTTTAAAATATCAATAAAAGGCTGATCTTCTAAAGATAGATTGTCTAGAGATGATAATTCCTGGAGCCATTTTTTTTTAGCATGAGATATCTTTAAGAGAGCTCTATTTTTATAATGGTATAATAAAGTATAATCCGTTTCATCCCTAAAGACGGCATATTTGCTTAACATATTTTCTCCTGAAAAAAAAATAAGACCTTGCATATGCAAGGTCTTATCAGTTGTCCGTATATTAGGAACCACCAACACCAAAATCCATAGGTTTACTAGGGCCACATACGATTTCATAATCTTTTGTTTGCGTATTCATTTTTTTCTCCTTTTTGTTATTTCAAAAACACTATCCCTTTGATACTATTTTGAAATGATTGTTTGTGTGCACATTGATTTAATATAGCAAACTTCATGCCAATCGTGAAACCCTTTGTTTTCAGTAGGTTAGTGGTGTGTGGGTCTTGATGGTATTCTAGATTTTGAGAAATGAATGGAAGATATATCCATCAAATGCTTGTTTATTATGACTTTGCTATGGATTGTAAAAAATGAAAAATATTCTATAATCCTAGAAAATAAATTATGAGTAATTCTAAATGACTGGATTCCCGATTACCATTGCCTCGGAAATTATATGGCCAGCTGCGTCCCTTTCTTATATTTAAATTGCATTGAGATTTCATTATTATAAAGCGTGCATGTGAGATGTTCATGAATAGAGAAAATAAAGACTGGGTTATGCAAAAACTCTATGATAATGCAGGACCCAGCCTATACAGTTGGTGAGTAAACTTTAAAAGAGCCAAAAGGCATTATATCACGCGCCATTGATTTTATATGATGCTGAACTGTCAGAGCTTTGTGTAAATTGCCATAAACTCAATGCATCTCTGAAATACGACTATTCAAATATGAGCTTTGCGACGGCCTTTATAACCGGTGTTGCAGCATTACTTTTAGAAATGCATCATCATCTATCCTATGCAGAGTTAAACGATATGCTTCTGCAATTATGTGGGAGAAAGGATTTAACAAGATGAAATTGAAAAAAATGATCTCTATGTTTGTACTTACGGGAGCTATTTTGATGTCAGGCAGTGCATATGGAAATGACATACCCAGTCCGATTATTCCAGGCGGTATGGTGCCGGATATTGAAGGCTATACCATGAATGGAACGTATTTTCGATTATCGGATTATCGCGGAAAATATGTATTGATCGATTTATGGGCCACATGGTGTAGTCCGTGTAAACGAGCGTATCCAGCTCTCAAAGAGCTGTATGACACCTATCACGATAAAGGGTTTGAGATTATTGGTATATCCAGGGATAAAATTAGTGATGCAGATAAGGTGAAAAAATATCTTAAAAAAATGAATGCGCCTTGGCCGCAGTACTATTTAGGCAGTGACATTAATGAGCGTATCGCCGCTCGATTAAATGCATTGCCAGTGCCTGGATTTATTTTGATCGATCCCAATCGACGCATTGTCAGTATTAAACCGGAAGTGGATGTTATAAGGGAACTATTACTTGAACTGTTTTCAAAACAGAACGTGGACTTGTCGAGCTTTATCAAGCAAAGATCCACATATCCAATGAGTGTATTTAAACAAGCCGATGATATCTGGGAACGTAGCAGGGAGAAAAACGAGCATGCATTGCTGATACAAGATCTTATTTCCAAACAGGGTGTATATAGCCGATCCGTTATAACACGGAGATGGGCTGTGTTTTCACTCCGTGCATTGGGGGATAAATACTCAAAGGATATTGAGGATGCATTGATGGGTAATCATGCCATGGAAAATCTGTATGGCATATATGATCGGGATGCGGTTGTGAGGGCATATTCCATTGACACATTAGCCATTCATTCCAGTAAGCTATTTTTTAAACAAATTATTTCCAGTAACGCAAAAGAGAATCAATTTGGGCTATATGATCGGGATGCACTTGTCAGGGCATATACCGTATGGAGTATGGTGTTTTGTAAGGATGATCGCGCGAAATCAATTGATATTCTTTCAGGTAAATATGCGATGTCACATAGTGTGGCGCTGTATGATAAAGATGTTGCTGTGCAAACATATGCATTGCATGCATTGAATCAATTAGGTGTAGCGAAGGCATTTGTTGATTCTTTATACGGAAATGTAGCCAAATCTAAAGGAGTTGGAATATATAGCCGTGACCCATTTATACGCGCATATAGCGCAGAAATCATTGCACGTTCGATGGATATAAATGATGCACAGTTTGAATTATTGATGGGTAATGCGGCAAAAAAACAAAAACGTGGTTTTTATGATGAATCACTTGTGGCAAGAGAAGTATCTATGCGTGCATTGTGGAAAAATAAATCTATTTCAAAGGATCAAATCAAGAATAGTTTAATAGGGCCTGTGGCTAAGAAAAATAGGTTAGGCATATATAGTAAAAGGATTGAAATTCGCCGATTTGTATATCAGATGTTGGGATATCGGAAGATTACGGGTATCGATATAAGCCGGGCATTAACAGACTCATTGGCAAAGAAGCGGCGAATAGGAATCTATGATAAGAACCTAACAGCGCGCTGCCTTGCTATTTGGGCACTGGGTCGGCATGGTAATCGATTTTATGACGCGCTTCCCGATATACTACGCCCCCTGATTCATCACTCCAATGAAGATATACGTAAGGATGCACAAAAAGCATTGGAAAGAGTGATGCCCGCTTTAACGGAAAAAAATGACAAAAAATAGTATTGAAAGGAGTTTTCATGGGAGACGGAATCATCAATAAATATGCATTGATCATCAATGGTAGGCACAATGATCCAACATATAAAGCAAGTGTTCAATCGGCCAGACAACTATTGGAAACAAAGGGATATGCATGCGCTATTGTTGATAATTATGATACCTCGCAGCAGGAGATGATGGTAGTGATCTAATGTTTAGTCACAAATATAATTATATAGGTTTTAGAGGTGTCATTCTGTCCGAGAGCCGGAATCCATGAATCATATTTCTAAATATGAACTTTGTATTAAAGGACATTGTGCGAATGGAAAAGCGCGCCAAGTTTATAAATATTTTATCGATTATAAAGAGCTATGTGGTTTTTCTGTCAGCTATTTACCTAATACTTCGCTATGCGACGAATAGCAATGCATTGATCGTAACAGATGTATATTGGTTAGCGGATATCGCTGATTGGCTACATTCAATTTTATTTGAGGGGATAGATTGAAGGACTCTTGGGGAAACAAATACTCAAAGCCGTTAAAGATCGGGTTCTAACTTATTCTTTCTTGACAGAATTAGTATATATTTTTAAGGCCTTATGTGAGGGAGTATTATGGATGATAGATATTATTACGGTTTTAGAAACTCATTTAAAATAATTATCTTCAGTTTGCTTATAGTAATGATTTTTTTAACTCATTTCACTGTTATTGCCAATTCGGAACAACGCTACATTGCTGTTGTGCATAGCTATCATGAAGAATATGGCTGGGTAAAAGAAATAAATAGAGGGATTCAATCTTACTATGAAGGAAAGCAACTTCTTGATGTTATTCCCTGTAAAGGACTGCAGCGGTATAAAATAAAAAAATTCTACATGAATGCAAAGCATCATCAAGGGAATAGGCAGTACTTTCGAGCAAAGTCAACAGAGATTATTGCACAGCTAAATCAAATACAGCCAGAGGTTACAATTGTAAGCGATGATGAGGCGCTTGAATTTATTGCAAAGCCGCTTATGAAGGATAGCCAGCATAAATTTGTTTTTTTGGGTATAAATAATGATCCGAGAAAATATGGTGTGATAAACAGCTATAAATCCCCTGAGTACAATATTACTGGACTGGTTTCAGAACATCCTTTTTATTATACGATTAAATTAGCAACTCAGATTATACCGACCTATAAAAATATCTATGTTTTTTTTGATCAATCGCCCACAGGTGAAGGGATGCTAAAAAATTTTAATGCACAGGCTGATAAGTTAGATGCTGATTTAAAATTGAGAATAAAAGAAAAGGTTATTACAAATAGCTGGAGTGAGTGGAAAAAAGAAATACTAGCTCATCAGGATAGGGAAAATATATTTATTTTTGGTTCACTATATACATTGCGTGATGAAAAAAATAAATTAGTTTCTCCTAAACAAATTGCTATATGGCTAAAAGAAAATTCACTTGTTCCTGATTTAACTATAGCAGCGCATCATATTGCAGAGGGTTTTTTAATGACTATATCAACTCCTGGTTTTGTGCATGGCTATGAAGCTTTTGGAAAAGCAGCTCAGGTTATTTTAGGAGAACAAATACATAATATTCCAGTTGAGGTGCCCAAACATAAAGCTGTTCATATAAATATGGAACGGGCACAACAATTAAAATTGAATGTGCCTGTTGAAATTATTGCGATGTCCAAATATTTTGAAGAACTTGGTTATTGAGGAATTCATGAACCCAATAAAGACTGTTCCATATTATACACACGGTAATATAGTGAGAGCATTATCATCCACTGATTGTACAGGTTTGATTCGACATGCATATACAAGTGGCTGTTCTGCTCAGAGTATGCCTGCAAAGTTTCGGTCAGCACATCCATCCGGAGATGCTGTTATTATGCCATTTGAGGGTTCTGATGGATTGTTTGCAAACAAAGTTATGCTGATTGCGCCAAAAAAGATGCCAGGAATATTTGGTTGGATGACAATGTATAATATTCAAAATAGAGAGCCCGTGGCGATGTTTGATGCAACTGCTTTAACGGGAATTCGCACAGCAGCAAAGAGTTTGCTCATGTCACAATATATATTTTCACATAACGAGCCCGTACATATTCATATCTACGGTTCATCCACACAAGCCTATTTTCATTTTACTCAGTTCTATAAATATTTTGTAAATGCACAGTTTACATTCATTGTACGTTCAGAGTCATCCAAACAGCGTTTGAATCATATGGTCAGCGATGAATATGATAGACATACAATAGTGCATGATATACATGAACGACTTCTATCGCCGCATATCATTATTACAACGACGAAATCGCCCAATCCGATCATTACAGATATTGACTATAAGGTGACTAAATTGATGATTGCTGTTGGATCCTCAACAGGTGAACACTCTGAAATTGCTATGGATGTCATTTCAAAGTCTCATATTGTGGTGGATGCAAAAATTTCAGTGGATGGTAAAGGCGAATTAAAAATGGCATTGGATGATAGATATATTTTAGAAGGCGATATTATTGAATTTCGAGATGTTCTGTTAAGGAGTAGCATGTTAGATATGCAAAAACCTGTACTGTTTGTTTCAAAGGGTATTGCAATAGAGGACTATGTATTTGCAAAAGAGCTTATGAGGCTTATGTCTGAGAGGTAGTACTTTTGTTTAAACGAATATTCATTATTTTACTCATTTTTGCTTTAGCGCCAATGTTCATTTTAACTGGCTTGTACTATGCATATTTTTCAAAGTCGATTCATTCCAAAATTGAAACAGAGATCATAACAAAGTTGAAATATAGGGATACGATTAATCGTTTTTTTATCGATGAACGAATTAATGATATTCGATCATGGGCTGACATGAGTATGCCTGAGGTTTGCCTTGAATATAAACGCCCTGAAGCAATGCAAGTTTTTCTCAATAGGTTAAAGCATACATATAAAACCTATGCATATATCACTACATTTGATTCAGAAGGTGTGTTTTTTGCCTCAGATGCTGAAACGCCTGATCATTTCAAGCATAAACTGCAAATTGATCTGGCTGTGTTTGAGAATGAGAAGTATATCATTTCACTTGATGATAATAACTCACAATCATTTTTTACGATTATATCACCGATATATAATAGAATTAACGAGCGCATAGGATATATATCTGCTCATATAGCATGGGCATTTGTGGATAGTATGTTTGAAAATACAAATCAGCTATTAGAATCAAAATCAGGTATTATCAGTTATAATAAGGAATTATTTTATAATCAGCAATTTTTACCAATTAATCAATTTGCACAGCAGGTGAATGTGCGAAAACTGTTTATTCAAGATATAATAAAGGGTGAAAAAAAAGAAAATGTACTTAAAATTGAAAATGATAATTATACAATTGGTTGTCAAATAATGGGGCATGAGGATTTTAATCAGCTAGGAGTGATACATTGTATTTTATCAAATAGAGATGCTGCACTTGCACCACTGCACTATGTGAAAGATAGAGCAATTATTATTGCATTAATTTCTATTGGATTGATTATATTTTTTTCATTTATCATTGCTGGTCAGGTATTACGGCCATTTCAATCGATTATGGAAGTAATCAATAAGTATAAAAATGAGCATGATGGAGAGAACAACATCAGTTTATCGTTGATCAACAATATTGAACATGTGAAGGAAACAATTATTGATTTACTAGATAGATTGATGACATTTGAAGGGATTGCCCGTTCCAATGCCAAACTAGCCGCTATCGGTCAGACCACATCCATGCTAGCGCACGATGTACGAAAGCCATTTTCGCTCATTAAATCAGTACTCAATAGTTTGGATGCGTGCAAGAAAGACCCCGTGTGGCTTAGTGATGCGAAAAAAGCCATTGGCAATTCTATTGACCATGTGGAGCTCATGATCAATGACATTATGGATTTTGCGAGCAATGTAACGGTGCAAGTGGCGCCAACGCCATTGGCTGACGTACTTAAATTTTCCATCAATATCATTGCCCAGCACTTTTCAAATGCGCAGGTGCAGCTCAGTTATCTGTTTATGCACGGCCATCAGCCTCTCTTAAATAGCGAACGCATGTCACGCGTGATCATTAATATTATGAGCAATGCCATTGAAGCAATGATAGCAGTGGATGATTTGGATGACATGTCCATGTGGGTTCAAACTACTCCAATTGAAACGAATAATAAAAAATATATGCAATTGATTATCGGCAATAAGGGATCGCATATTTCAGATGATGATTTTCCGCAATTATTTGAGTCATTTTTTACCAAGGGTAAAAAAGGCGGCATTGGCATTGGCTTGGCCAGCGCGCAAAAGATTGTAAATTTGCATGGCGGTGAGATTATTGCACGTAATTCGGTGAATCCGAATGGTGTGGAATTTGTGATTACCCTGCCCATGAGTGATATCGTGGATATCATTCAACCGAATGAATTGCCACACATGCTTGCAGATGCATTGCTTGTGTCGGATCAATCGATTGCTGATGACAAGCGCAGCCAGAAAATCGATCAGCTTAAGCAAAATGAACGATCGTATAAAATACTTTTATTGGAAGATGAAATATTGTATCGCGCGTCCGTACGCAATACGATTAAGGAACGTGCTGATTTAAGCGAGTGCATTACGCTATATGATGCGCATACCGTGGATGAGGCCGTGACATTGCTTCAAAAAGAGGCCATCACACATGCGATCGTGGATATTGATTTGGCGGATGACAAAACAGGATTTGAGTTTTTATCCATTGCTAGAGAAGAATATCCGGATGTAATGCTCATGGTACATAGCAATCGCTGTATTGATGCGGATAAAGAAAAGGCATTTGATTTAGGTGCAAGTGCCTTTGTGCCAAAGCCACTCACTATCGATGACTTGATCAACTTCCTAAGTGGAGCGATTGTTCAGAAACACTCATCTGCTGTGTTGTCTGCTTCGCCCGCAATCCTCACGTACTCTC
>CAYZSU010000009.1:0-43472 GCA_964480565.1 uncultured Myxococcales bacterium
CTAAATGTCCCTTCATCATTTTTAATTTTAAATCCACCATCATAATCTGACGCAGCCAATCCCATTACTGGGCTCATCATGGCTAGCATCGCAATCACTACAATCCATGTCCTCATCAATTTGCTCCTTTGCATATGATTAACATCCATATTAAAAAATATTATAAGACCTATAAAGTATCACCTGTCAATAATCAAGCATTATTTGACAGTAAATCAAAAAACCAAAAATAAATTATTTCAGCGATATATATCCCGCACCATTTTCAAATGAAATCCGCTGGCTCGTGCCCAGCACACGACTGCTAAGCACCGTGCTTTCTCCCAACACCGCCGGCATTTGATCAAATGGCAATGGACAGGCTAAATTATCCATGCGTTCCACTAATACCATCTTCACCAAATCCCAGCCAAATAGCTCACGCTGATCATCGGTTGTCATAAAATGCGCCTGCAAATCCGCATAATGCCCGGACTCATCAATTGATATACCCTGATAATCACCCATGGCACAGGCCAATGAATATTTCATATCCGCATCCATCACATGCAATTCCACGCGTCCAGCCTGGCTGGGCATGAGCGTATAGTCCAATTCATTGACATTCAGTGTGGGCAATTCCTGCAAGCGAATCACCGATGAACTAAATGGCGTTGTCATCACACTTTGAAATGAAATATAGCCCTTATTATTGGTAAATACTATTTTTTCACCAATAAGCGCACCAATGGCCACATCTTTTGTTTCGCCAATAAGTTCTGGCCCATTATCCGTTTGATAATACAATCCAATGCGCACCTTAGTCGTCTCAACATCCGTATTTTCAAAATCAAAACAATCAAAAGCAAAACCCAGGGCTGCATACACGATATCCGAATAACGAATATGTGTCATCAATTCATCTGCTACCTGGCATTGATAGGATGACTCACCATCTTCAATACGATCTGCAAATAAATAGTATCGCCCCGCATCATCGCCTGCCCGATCATTTTCAAAATATAATTTGTCCACAAATAATCCGGTGTTTAATGCAGGCGCCATGGATTGAATACGGCTATTTTCAGCATCACCTGATCGAAATACAACGGATGCACGACCATTTTTCGCCCAAATGCGTTTTTCTAATAGATCATCAAACATAAACTCATCGGATATACCTGCAATATCATCGTCATCATCAATCGCACCCGGACATCCCTCGGAATCTTGCTCCACAAATACAATTTGAAACCGTGCCATATCCGATGGATGGTCCGCATCAATTTCACGAAATGGAATATCCAAATTTGCATAGACCATACCAGGCAATGATACTCTGTGCATACCATCATCTATATGCGTACATGCCACATCTTTTCCAGTCGCAGCATCGCGCAAGTAAATGGAAAACTCACCTTCATTCACGTATTCATCACCCAAGCCGCCGTTAATATAGAATTGATCGACTTTCATTGCTTTGATTTCATTGATCGATAATAATGGCCCCTCGATGCTCGTAGTGCCAGATCCACCCCCACCACATGCATAAAGAGTCATTCCAATACTCATTATCATAATAAATATGGAGTTACTAAAAAAACCCCAGCATCGCTGTTTCCCGAACACCAGTGGCTCCTCATATACTCGCATACACTCTCCGGTTAGGGATTTACGGGAATCTACAGTCTGTGTATTTCTGAACAATCCCATAAAACATTTATTTTTCAATAGTCTCAATATACTGATTTGTCTCATCCTGTCCTCCAATGTGATCGGATCATAGCATAGTTTTTATGGGAGTTAAACCGATAACATTTTTTAAATTATTATCACTGATCAGCATATTCTATATCAATGCTGTTTAAGGGTGTGTTCAAAAATGTTCAGATTGCTTGAGCCTCTATCGAATTACTAGCGGACAGCAAATCCAATGAAATAATATACATACAAGCATATAACCGAATTGAATTTATTGGACAATGCTGAAATTGGGCATTTTTAAAGAGCGCTCCCTTTAAGGAGTAAGTCCTAGATCAACAGACTCCAACTCATAAATACGATCTCGAATTTCAGCTGCATCCTCAAATTTCAACTCATTGGCTGCGCGTATCATTTGTTTTCGCAGTGATGATACTGTTTTTTTAAGCTGCGCAGGTGATAATGATTTTTCCGGTATATTGACAGACACATAATCGGATTCAAAAAGTGTATTCATGGGATTTGTAATTTCTTTTTGAATGCTCTCCGGCGTAATGCCATGATCATCATTATACTGTTCCTGCAATTGCCGACGCCGTGACGTTTCGTCAATAGCATGTGCCATGGCGGTTGTTATCTTATCCGCATATAAAATCACGCGACCATTAATATGCCTGGCTGCCCGGCCAAATGTTTGAATCAGCGATCGCGTGGATCGTAAAAATCCTTCACGATCCGCATCTAAAATTGCAACCAATCCCACTTCCGGTAAGTCCAATCCCTCGCGAAGCAAATTAATGCCGATCAACACATCAAATGTTCCTAAGCGAAGCGCATGCAGAATTTCAATGCGCTCCAGCGAATCAATATCCGAATGCAAATAGCGCGCACGCACACCCTTGGCATCAAAAAACTCAGCCAATTGTTCGGACATGCGTTTGGTAAGCGTTGTAATGAGCACGCGCTCATTTTGTGCAACCGCACGCTGAATTTCCAAATACAAATCATCAACCTGACCCGTTGTTGACCGCACTTCTGTACATGGATCCATTAAACCCGTGGGTCGAATGACCTGTTCAACAACTTCCCCATGCGTCGCTGTTAATTCATAATCCGCAGGCGTCGCAGAGACATAAATTACTTGATGAATTTTTTTCTCAAATTCATCAAATTGCAATGGTCGATTATCAAGCGCAGATGGCAATCGAAATCCATAGTCCACCAATGTTTGTTTGCGCGAACGATCGCCATGATACATACCTCCCACTTGAGACACTGTAATATGACTTTCATCGATCATCATTAGAAAATCATTTGGAAAGTATTCAAGCAGCGTGGGCGGTGCCATGCCGGATGGGCGACCAGTGAGATATCTGGAATAATTTTCAATACCTTTGCAGACACCCATTTCTTCAATCATTTCCAAATCAAATCGTGTGCGCTGTTCAATACGTGCACGTTCTAAAGGTTGATCATTTATATGAAAATAATCGATGCGTGCATTTAATTCATCGCGAATATGCCCAATTGATGATTTTAATTGCTCCTTTGGCATAACAAAATGACTGCCTGGAAAAATCAGGCATTCCTCCAAGACACCCAACACACAACCGGTTAATGAATCGATTTCAAAAATATCGGAAATCTCATCGCCAAAAAATTCCAAACGCACTGCCTTCGCATCTTCATATACAGGGATAATATCCACATGTTCCCCGCGCACGCGAAATGTACCGCGCTGAAAATCCACATCATTGCGTTTATATTGAATGTCAATTAACCGGGCAAGCAATGACTGACGATCCATAGTCAGCCCTTTTTGAACGGAAAGGAGCATACCATGATAGGCTTCTGGACTCCCAAGCCCATAAATACAGGACACACTTGCCACGATAATAACATCTTTACGAGTCAATAATGCATGCGTCGCACTGTGACGCAACCGATCAATGCGATCATTGATACTGGAATCTTTTTCTATATAAGCATCTTGCGCAGGCAAATAAGCTTCCGGCTGATAATAATCATAATAGCTGACAAAATATTCAACTGCATTATCCGGAAACAGGGATTTAAACTCCGCATATAATTGCGCAGCCAAGGTCTTATTGGGTGCAATAACCAATGTGGGCATATTCACATTGGCAATGACATTGGCCATAGTAAATGTTTTACCAGAGCCAGTCACACCCAATAATACTTGTGATTTCTTTCCTGAATTTATGCCATCTGTTAGCTGGGCAATCGCTTGCGGCTGATCGCCGCATGGAGAAAATTGAGTGGATAGCGTAAATAGGGTCATGTTTTATATTGCCACTTCGTTTCACCGCCTGGCAAATCCTTTATCTCAACACCTTTATTTAAAAGCTCATCTCGGATTTGATCTGCTGTTGCAAAATCATGGTTTACGCGCGCTTGTTTTCGTTGATGAATATAGCGTTCAATATCATCCTCAGTAATTTTAGCAGATACCTGTGCCCGAACTTGCAAGCGCTGTTTATATTCCATAGGTTTTAAACCAAATAAACCCAATACATCGCTGACCATCTGTTGAATTGCTGTAATGCGCAAAACAACCCAACCTGTAAAATTCGATGCATTAATGCCAATATCATCTAAGTATCTATTTAATGCGCGAATCAATTCAAAGACATAGCCAATGGCTTGTGCAGAATTAAAATCACTATTCATGGCACAGGTAAATTCATCATCGAATTTATCAATCAATAATTTTAACTCCCGCGCACTGTCACTATCATCGGCTATATCACTTGCTGCTTTGCCAGGGTGAAATTGATATAATCGACTCAATGTATCGTAGTATCGATCCAACGATACAGCGGCACGCTGCATCGTATCATTCGTATAGTCAATAGGAGACCGATAATGATTGGATAGCAAAAACAACCGAATGGCTTCCGCATCATAGGCAGACAATAAATCCCTGATCGTCGTAAAATTTCCCAAAGACTTACTCATTTTTTCAGCATTGATATTCACAAATCCATTATGCATCCAATAGTGTACAAAATCATGCGGACACGCGCCTTCTGCCTGAGCAATTTCATTTTCATGATGCGGAAAAATAAGATCACGCCCGCCTCCATGAATATCAAAAGGCTGTCCCAAAATTTGCGTACTCATAGCTGAACACTCGATATGCCAACCCGGCCGTCCATTGCCCCATGGTGACGGCCAAAAGGGCTCATCCTCTTTGGCCTTTTTCCAAAGTGCAAAGTCCAAGGGATCTTTTTTATTCTTATCCACATTAATGCGCACACCTGATTCCAAATCTTCAATATTTTTTCCAGATAATTTTCCATACCCAGAAAATTCACGTACCGCATAAAACACATTCCCATCCGCTTCATATGCCTTGCCTGTAGAAATCAATATGTCAATCATTTGAATCATGGCATCGATATTATCCGTAGCCTTTGGTGTATGT
This sequence comes from uncultured Myxococcales bacterium, assembly GCA_964480565.1. Classification (GTDB taxonomy): domain Bacteria; phylum UBA10199; class UBA10199; order 2-02-FULL-44-16; family JAAZCA01; genus CAYZSU01. The sequence goes on from CAYZSU010000009.1 coordinate 5,129, forward strand.
GTCGGAGACAATACGTTTAATTGCCCCATATCATCATTATATTCATTGATGTATTGCTCTGCGATATCCTTCCAATTACGATTTTCATTCATTGCGCGTTGAATGATTTTATCATCAATATCTGTAAAATTTTTCACATAGGTCACATCAAATTTTAAATATTTCAAATATCGAAAAACCATATCAAAAACAACAGCACCACGCGCATGCCCTAAATGACAGGCATCGTAGGCAGTAATACCACAAACATACATGCCTACATGCGGTGAATGAATGGGCATAAACTCCTCTTCTTGACCCGTTAATGTATTGAATAATTTTAATGTCATAACTCACCTCTATTTTTAAGGGATTGGCTACACCCCCATCTTGCTTGCAATGCTCAGCTTAAGTAGATTTCTATGGACAAATCCATAGGAATCTATTGTGAAACTACCAATTATTTACCAACATAATATGATTTTAGTTCATCCTTACGACTGCTTTGCTTGCGAAATCGTTTTGCAACAACCACTGCCAATGCGATCCAAATGACTACCAATGCCAATGCGATCCAAATTGCAATATGCATAATATGATAGGCGCCCAATACAATCAGCCCAACAGATGCAATGGCTTTGGCAAAACGATAATTAAACATATCAACAACCGACTTACCCGCTGTTTTTTCCTCATAATTCAATGGAATATAAAGCATTTCTTTGGCTACACGAAAAACCGTATAATCAAATGCCCGCGCGGCAATCACCACGCCTGCAATCACAATAAATATTGGAAAAATAGAATATGCAATAATACCTGATCCCAAAATAATTGGAATGCTCATAATTGTAATTGGCACACATACAATGCGCAGTATAATACCCACACTAGAATGTAGTATAGGCGTACACATATTCAAAATACTATATAAGCGCCCAATCATACTGGTTCGTTCATCTGTGATGGGATAGGCAATTTCAAGTGCGGTATTAAACTCATAGTCCAGCAAACTCATGATAAGTCGAAATAGTATCATAAATAATAGGACAAATAGCAGATAACGACTATTTAGCACGATCCGACATGCATTGACAATGCTACCTGTTTTTTCCTTGATGCATAATGGAATCAATGACTTATCTTTTCTTGAGAATAATACTGCCGCCCACCAATTGCATGTCAGCAAAGGAACACCGCACCAAATCATAGTCTCTGTACCAATCATTCCCGCCAAATTACTAACCAACGCCCCACCCAGCATCGCGGTCAATGCTGCCACAACACCCAATAAACCATATGTCCATCTAGCAGTACGAATGGGAAAGACGCTATTACAATAGGAATAGTAAATTTCAACCAAAACGACCATGTAAATATCTTTAAATACATATAATGCATAATGAATATATGGCACCTTGTAATTGATAGCGATTACAAACAAACCTAAGAGCAATGCGCTAATTAATGATACAATACCATAGAGTCGAAATAAATTCCATTTAGTCAGCATTGGATTGTATAAAATCACAGTAATTAGCATTGCGATGCCCACATATAACCACGCATATGGCAGAGATCTACTGCCGTGAACTTCTAAGAATAGTGAATCCACTGCAGCTCTTGTAAAACTATAAGCCAACATCAAAAAAAATACACATAATGACAGATACATAATGCGTCGTCGTTTCACCATTGAGTCCATGGGAGAATGCTCATTTTGTGGCTCACATTGTTGATCGTTGGACATACATCACCTCCACTGCATAGACTTAAATTGCCATAAAAAATAATAATCGTTGATAAATTGCATGCTAATTTAGATGCTGTTCAAAACTATTTTTCCGAACACGGCATTGCATTTACTGCCAATAATACAATGGCTTGCGTACTAATGGCTTTTTCATGCCCCACAGCATCCATTTTTTCATGGGTTCTGGCTTTAACACTTATCTGTGACATATCCACTTCACATAGCGATGCAATGCATTCGCGCATCTGTGATATAAATGGCTTCATCTTTGGCCATTGCGCAATAATATTGCTGTCAATATTACTGACAATCCATCCGCGATCATGAATCATTTGTATAACATGCGACAGCAATTGCGTACTATTGGCATCTTTATATCGCATATCTGTATCAGGAAAATGTGTCCCTATATCGCCTAATGCCAAGGCTCCTAAACACGCATCTGAAATAGCGTGCAATAATGCATCGCCATCCGAATGCGCGCTTAATCCCTTATGATGCGGAATTTGAATACCCCCCAAAATTAATGGACGACCATCCACTAATTCATGAATATCAAACCCCAAGCCAATGCGCATACTCATAATTGAGTCCTTTGTTTTAATATCGCATCTGCAATTATTAGATCACCTGGCATTGTAATTTTCATATTGCAATTATCGCCTGGCACAATAAACACAGAATGGCCCAAACGCTCCACAATAGAGGCCTCATCTGTTCCAATAAATCCATCCACATGCGCTCGATTCATTGCATCTTGAAGCAATTGATAATTAAACGCCTGAGGCGTACCTGCCCGCCATAAAATAGAGCGATCCAGTGTATTGGTGATTTTTAAATTATGATCCACTTGCTTGACTGTTTCCACAATGGGATCTGCCACAATACACGCCCCATGCTCGCGTGCAGTGTCAATTAATCGATCAATTATATCATGGGTAATAAATGGCCGAACACCATCGTGAATCAATACAATCATTGTATCCGATGATGCTGCTTTTAGGCCATTGGCCACAGAATCCTGGCGAATTTTTCCACCCGAAACGACCTGTATTGGCCGATCAAATGAATATGGCGATATAATATCATTATAAAAATGCATATCTCTGCCTGGCTCCACAACACAGATAATATCTGAAATTTGAGAATGCGTGCAGAATTGCATTAATGTCCAATAAATAATAGGACGGCCATTCATATGTAAATACTGCTTGGGACATGAACTACCCATACGCTTTCCAATACCTGCTGCCGCAATAATAGCTGTAATTTTCATGATATAAGGTCATAAAGGAGCCTCTGATTTAGATCAAGTAAAATTAGACATAGAATTGCCCTCAAAATGCCCATTATATATAAAAAGCCCACCATTAGGTGGGCTAATATGATAGCAATAATCGGTTAAATTAACTTTATTCGTCAAAAATTTCATCAATCTCTTCTGCCAATTCCAACTCATCCATACCTTGAGCTATTGCTAATTCTTTAATGATCAACACACGTGCAGTATCTAACATTTTACGCTCACCAAAGGATAATTCTTTCTCATAGCGAAGCACCATTAAATCACGCAATACTTCCGCAATTTCATATATTGACCCTGTTTTAATTTTATCCATATATTCACGATAACGGCGATTCCAAGTTTGCTCATTGATGGAAATATCTCGTTCATGCAAAATAGCATAGACAATATCCACTTCACTGGAGTTAATAACTTCACGAAGACCCACATTCCGAACATTATTTGTAGGCACCATGATGGTCATTCCTGTATCGATAATTTTTAGAATATAAAATTTATGCGTATTGCCTGCAATTTCTCTTTCTTCAATTTTATCTACCTTGCCAACTCCATGAGCAGGATATACAGCCACATCACCCACTTTAAATTCCTTATTTAGTGCTGATCGACTCCCTGACATGTCCCCTCCTAGTTTTCAATATTATTATATTATTTATAATTAGTAAAAAATAACCTTTTATACCGTGATTGGCTTTATACCACACCAATCCAAAACCCGTCAACTTGTAACACTATGTTTTTTAATATCTTTTTTCTTTTCGAACCGTTCTCATCACTTCGTTGAGCTCCCACTATAACACATACAACGTGTCCTATTGAAAAATAAGAGGAAATCTCTTTTTCACAGGTCGACTTGACACTTTTTTAACGATAGTCTATGGTCCTCCAACCTTGAATGATCGGTTAGTGGTCGTTATTTATACTGATCCAAGGGGCAGGTAGCTCAGTCGGTAGAGCAGAAGACTGAAAATCTTCGTGTCGGGGGTTCGATTCCCTCCCTGCCCACAGGCGAAATTCATATGAATTTCGCCTTTTTTATTTGTTCCGCCATTATTATTATCGGCAATTATCTGATTTTGTTGCGTATTTTTTTTATTTTTGCCAAAATAACACTATACATGATGTTTTTTTCATTTATTTTTCTAGGTATTATTCTAATCGCTATTTCATTTTTTTCCGCCATTTTGGGATTAGGTGGTGGTGTGTTTTACACCCCAATACAAGTCTTATTTGGCAAAAGTGTTCATGCAAGCGCAGGAAATAGTCTATTGTTCATTATGGTAGCCTCATTTTGTGCCAGTATTACCTATAAGCGCATCAAATGTATTGATTGGCATCTAGCCATAGTTTTAATGATCGGCGCTGGACTCTGTAGTTTTTGTGGTGGTTATATATCCTCTTTTATCCCTGACTCTATCGTATTCCCATTGTTAATTGCATGCTTATTTATTAGCGCAATGAGCATGGGATTGGCCAAATGGATCCATCCACTACTACATAATAATCGTTTTTTGCGTCCCAAGCGATTTCTCTGGCATCGGCATATTGACCACATACAGTATCAAATTCCATATCTAGTTCTCATTCCAGTCACAATGATCATTGGATTATTATCTGGTGTATTGGGAATAGGTGGAGGTGCTCTTTTTATCCCTCTGTTCATAGTAGTATTTAATATACCTTCTAGAATAGCAGTGGGTACAAATAGCATAATGCTATTTAGCACATCTCTGATGGGATTTATCGGGCATATACTGTCCGCCCACTGGGTTCCAACAACTCACCTAGCATTGGCACCATTGATTGGACTGGGCGCTATTGTGGGGGCATTTCACATGAAACGACTGAATTCAAGATTATTTCAGCCATTATTCTCAATAATGACTATTTTAGCGGGAATTGTGGTATTAATTAAATGGATATCAACCGTGCAATAATTGTTGGACACTTTCAATAGCTTTATAAATACGTTCTTGATTCTCAAGTATTTGCTGCCACGACATTCCTGCAGCATCCATATATTTAAGAACATCATCATCCAAATCATCCTGAGTCTGATCAAAAAAGTGTGTATAATCATCTTCATATCGGCTAAAACAATCACATAATTGCAATAGCTGATGCCCTTGACTATTATCCATATCAGTATTTTGTGATCGAACGATTTCAATCACGTCCTTTGAAAAACGCCATTCTTCTAGAAGTGCACAGCTTATCTCAATATGGTCGACTCCCAATATTTTTTTCTGAACACTTGCGGGTGGGTAGAGATCATCCTTGATCAACTCATCAAATTTACTTTGAAAATGCTGGCTAAGTAAAATATACCCAACATCCTTCACCATGGCGCTTAAAAACAAACTATCCGCAGATTCCCTTGCATGAGTTTTTGTAAATACATTCATGATATTGGCTGAAATTAATGATGATTGCCAAATCTGATTCACATAATCCTGATTAATATCGTCCATTTGATTGAATGTATCAATTAAGATTAATCCTGTAGCCACACTCCTTACCGTTGAAAATCCCAGCATGGTCATGGCATAACGAACTGAACTGACAGGACGCGCCATCGCATAAAATGCAGAATTAACCACTTTAAGCAATTGTGTCACAAGGCCGGGTTCACGCAACACCACTTCTTCTAAATCTTTAATGGATGCATTGGGATCTTCTGCCAATTTTAAAATATGGCTAAGTACATCAGGAATAGAAGGCACATGTGTTGAATGAATGATGTCTAAAACTAAAGATGATTGAGTCATATAGAGTTCATACACACCTTAGAAAATACTGTAAAGGGTGTTTTGAATTAATGAATAATTCCAATAGGTTAAAAAATATTAAAAATCAAAATATTGTCATACATTGCCAATATGAAGCAATTGATCAATCATATCCGCCATTTCAATGAATCGGGTTTTTTGTGCACATAATTTATCCCATCGACAATCAGCCACATCCAGCGCATCACGCATTTCATCGCTTAAATCATCCCATGATGTATTAAACAATTCATTAATATTAAAACTATATATTCCAATTAAATCACACAAATACATTATGCGACTAAGCCTGGATTCCATGGATGACAATGTATTAAATGCATGATGATCCCTCACACTACAAATGACATCTTCAGAAAAACGCCATTCATCTAGAAGCGCACAACCCACTTCAATATGATCCGTATCAAAGAGCTCCTTCTCAACTGCCATCGGTGGAAATGTATACTCCTCAATCAGTGGCTGATATTTGGATTGATAATGTTGGCTTAATAACAAATGCCCCACGTCCTTTACCATCCCCGCCAGATATAACCGATCTTTAGTTTCTTGTGGCTCTTTGGCCGTAAAAATCAGCGTCATATTGGCAGAAATTAATGATGATCGCCAAACAAGGTAAACATATTCTTTATTTAAATCATCCAAATGATTAAAACTATCAATTAATGCTAATCCAGTTGCAATGCTCTTTACTGTTGAAAACCCTAACATAGACATGGCATATCGAACCGATGCCACTCGTTTAGGAAGCGCATAGTAAGCGGAGTTAATCATCTTTAATATTTGCGTAACAAGGCCAGGCTCTTTAATTACAAGCTTCTCAAGGTCAGAACTGGATGTTTTTGGATCATTTGCGATCATTAAAATCTTACTAAGCACATCTGGCAATGATGGCACACGCGTTGATCGAATAATCTCTAATACTTTTGGATTTGACATAACTATCTATTTATCCCTTCAATAGATGATAATTTATTGCACCACTTTTACTTTACGTGTTTCTTTAAAAATAATTTCCCAACGTCGAATACCCTCTACGGCACGGCTAATCACGCTATCCAACTCATCCAAATCTTTAAATGGTTTGAGTATATAATCGGCGGCACCATTAATTCGACTCATTAATACTTTCGACAAACTCGTATAGGCGGTCATCATAATGACCATTGTATCCCCATGAGTTTTCTTGATACGCTCTAAAAGCTCCAAGCCATCCATCACAGGCATATTTATATCCAACAATGCAATATGAAAGCGATCTTCTTTAATCAATTCCAAGCCTTCCTCTGCAGAATTAGCAATACGAACTAAAAATCCATCTAATTCCAAATGCGTTTTTACAGCATCGATAATGCCTTTTTCATCATCCACAACCAGTACTTTTATGACACTAGACTTCATGAGCCCCCCCCACGTGTTTATTTATGAATTACGTTGATGTTTAAATGTAATGCGAAATGTTGTCCCTTTTCCTGGCGTACTTTCTACTGAAATTTGTCCATTATGGCTGTCTATAATTGATTGACATAATGACAACCCTAAGCCCTCACCAACACCTTGTGGCTTGGTAGTATAATAGGGTGTGAATATTTTCTGTCTGGTATCATCATCCATACCAGCGCCATTGTCTGTCAGGCTAAGGGTTATCCCTGACTCACATTCCATCAATGACAATTCTAGCATTGCTTTATCCGGGGTTAATTCACCATGTCTTTCCCGAAGTGCATCGCATGCATTGGTAAATAATATAGATAATGCTTGTTCTAAGTGAAGTTTATGCCCTTGAATAATATAGGAATGATCTGGTTTTTCTTTAATTATTTGAACATTTACTTTGCCATCGATTAAAAAATGATGCATTTCCAATGTATTACTCGCAATCTCAGCAAGAGACACCTCCGCTAATTTTGAAATATCACATTTTGTGGATTCTTTTAATTTATCAACAATTGAAATCATTCGAATCGTCGCATAAACGATACTCTCGCATTGTTCATACAATTTAGATTTAATCTCAGACAATGAATACGGACCAAAGGTATCATCTGGATGATTCTTTTCATATTCATCCAAGCATGGCGCAATTAAATTCAACATTTTTCGAATATTTGTAATATTTAAACGAATAAATGCATTTGGATTATTTAAATCATGTGCAACACTTACAACAATTTTATTTAATAATTCCAGCTGTACATTTGAGTGCATAGTTCCTCCCCAATTAAGACACTATAACCACTTACTGATTACCTTATTATAGCCATTCATTTACATGGTGCTACTAAAAAAATAATTAATTTATGTATTGATGATGCATTCTATTGATTAATCCTATTATGGTCTATTCGCTGCAATGCAACAAGCAGTATTTTATATTTACAGTAATTTACATATTATTTCCAAATAATATTATTTTTTTTCAAATAACTTACAATAGAATCAACCGCTTCTAACACCCCCATGTGATCCATGCGACACTCAATACTTGGATGTTTGGGTGGCTCATAGCGCGCCCTTATATCCGGCATATCACCTACATTTGCCATTGAAGATATGCCTGACTGATCATCATTGCAGCATAGCGATAATGGCGCATTAACATAGACTTCAACAAAACGCATTTCACCTATTATATTCGTTGCCATCGCGCGCAAACATTCACTAGATGATGCAAATGAACAGATTGCAATATGCCCAAAATTTGCAATTAAATTTGCCATTTCACTCACATGCTGAATATGCGCAGATTGATCCACATCGTCAAAATGACGTTCGCAATGCCACCCTTGCCTCAAGGTATTTTCATCAATCACAATACTATGCACATCCCTTTTAAATAATTGCTTTTCCAACATATATGCAATATCGGATTTCCCAGACGATACACGCCCAGTCAACCAAATACAATACCCTGTATACCCATTTTTTTTCGCACGCATTTCAGGAGAAATCAAACTATGGCGATGCGTATAATCAGTGTTCACACCGCCTTCTTTTTTTGATGCCAATCGTCTGGATAATTGTTGATCCAAAACCATCCCCGCAGCCACAGTATTATTTGTCATTGGATCAATGATAATAAAGTTACCAGTCATACGATTTTTTTGATAACTATCCAAATACAATGCACGATTCGTACTCAATTCAATACGAGCAATATCATTTAAGCTGATATTTTTATCATTTAATCGCCGCAATGTCGTCATATTTATCTTATAATGAATCACATTCACACGCGCACTCACGCTTTGCGTCGTATGTTTTAAAATATAAGAGTAACTTAAGTCCAAAGGAAGTGATCCCATCCACACAATCATTGCATCTAAACGACGTTCAATCCGTGGAATATTATTGGGCCGCACCAGCATATTGCCTCGGCTAATATCAACTTCATCTGCAAGCGTCACCATAATGGACATCGGTGGATATGCGACATTCACCATTTGATCCGCATGATAAATCGCAGTTACAGTGGATTGTTGCATGGAAGGCAATACAGTTAAACGATCTCCCTTTCGCAATACACCGGACACCAACTGTCCCGCATACCCGCGAAAATCTTGATTTGGCCGAATCACATATTGTACAGGCAAACGTAAATCCACAAAATTTTGATCACTCGCTATGTGCGTATTCTCAAGTGATGTCAACACAGATTCCCCAGAATACCACGGCATTTTCTCACTGATCGTAGTAATATTATCTCCATGCAATGCACTAATTGGAATAAATCGAACATCTGAAATAGACAGCCGTCTAGAAAAGTTTATAAACTCCTGTTTAATTTTCTCAAACACATCCTGTTCATAATCCACCAAATCCATTTTATTTATAGCAACGATCATATGCGAAATACCGAGCAATGATGAAATAAATGCATGCCGTTTTGTTTGTGCGAGCATGCCATGGCGTGCATCAATTAAGATAATAGCTAAGTCTGATGTTGAGGCACCTGTCGCCATATTGCGCGTATACTCCTCATGACCCGGTGTATCTGCAATAATAAATTTTCGTTTTGGCGTTGAAAAATAACGATAGGCAACATCAATTGTAATTCCTTGTTCACGTTCTGCTTTTAATCCATCTGTCAGCAGTGCATAGTCAATATCACAATGGTTGACTCTCTTCTTTGATGCTTTTTTGATTGATGATAATTGGTCGTCAAAAATACCTTTGGATTCATAGAGTAATCGACCAATCAATGTCGATTTTCCATCATCAATGCTACCTGCTGTGGAAAAACGAAGTAATTCTTTTTCTTCATTGGTTTTTAAAAATTCTGAAATACATATATTAGGCTGCATAATGTCACTCGCTAAATTAAATCATGAAAGCACCTACAAAACGCCCATTTTTGGATATACCTTAGTGGTTGTTCAAAAATAACCATCCCTTTTTTTCATTTCCATCGAGCCATCCACATCATGGTCAATAATTCGTGTTGAACGCTCCGATATGGTCATGGTCATCATTTCCTGAATAATTTTCTCAACTGTATCTGCATCTGAGTAAATCGCACCTGTGCACGGATAACATCCCAAGGTTCGAAACCGGCACATCACATCAGTGGCAGCATGTTCGTCGTATAGTACGGTGGATTTTATAGCAGGTATTAATTGATCATCACGAATAATCATCGATTGTTTTTTCGCAAAATACATCGGTACAATTGGAATCTTCTCCAAGTAAATATATTGCCAAATATCCAGCTCCGTCCAATTGGATAATGGAAATACACGAATGGATTCTTTTTTTCGAATTCGAGTATTATATAACGACCATAATTCAGGTCGCTGATTTTTTGGATCCCATTGCCCCATATCATCACGAAATGAAAAAATGCGCTCTTTTGCACGTGATTTTTCTTCATCCCGCCTAGCACCGCCAAATGCAGCATCGACATTTAGCTCTGCTAATGCGCTAACCAATGCATTTGTTTTTAAACTCGCACAACAATCTTGCGTTCCCACATCAAAGGGGTTCGTCTGTTTTTGAATGGCAATTTCATTGCGATATACAATTAACTCCGCATTAATATCATTAGCAAATTGATCCCTGAAGGAAATCATTTCTGGAAATTTAAACCCCGTATCGATATGAAGCAATGGAAATGGAATCATTGCAGGATAAAATGCTTTTTGCGCTAATCGAACCATGACGGATGAATCTTTCCCAATTGAATATAGCATCATGGGGTTTTCAAATTCAGATACCACTTCCCGCATAATCTGAATGCTTTCTGATTCTAATTGCTGCAAATGCGACAATGAATAATTACTCACTCTCCCCCTCAATCACTGATTTTTGAATTAAATAATGAATTATCTGCCTCGTACAATCATCCACTGTATTTTTTTCTGTTTGTACGATAACCTCTGGATGCTCTGGCTGTTCATATGCCTGGCTAATTCCGGTAAACTGTGCAATTTCACCATTTAGCGCACGCACATATAATCCTTTTGGATCTCTTTTTTGACATACATGCAATGAACAATCGACAAATACTTCAATGAATTGCCCGGGTGTAAATAAGGAACGAACTTGTTTTCGATCCACTGCAAACGGTGATATAAATGATGCAATAACGATTAGCCCTGCATCAATAAACAGCTTTCCTATTTCGCCAATACGCCGAATATTTTCGTGTCGATCTTTGTTTGAAAAACCCAAATCATTATTAATACCCAATCGAATATTATCCCCATCCAACACATAGGTATGGCATTTTTTTTGATTGAGCATCACATCCAATCGATTGGCAATCGTTGACTTACCTGCCCCAGAAAGTCCTGTTAACCATAGCAGCGCAGGTTGATGCCCTTTTAATTGTATGCGATTTGTTTGGTTTATTTGAAATTGCTGATTGAAAAGTAACTCATTCATTATAATCCCCATAAAAAATAATTACTGATTATTTATATAGATGTAAATGACTTTCAAAATCAGACGACCTAACAAGGGGATGTTCAATACTAAACTTTGGAATGCGTCACATGAATTGTCTGACATTCATTTTCCATAACAATATTCATGTCCGCAAAAATATTAGGCGATTCATCTTTAACCTGCTGAAACATTGCCACTGCAAGTTCACGAATTTCAGCATCCGCATGAAAACTACCACGCATTTCAAAGAAATGACGAAGTGCGCGCGCATTAGCTGTAACAAATATTTTTGTTTCACAGGCATTTGGCAAAATAGACCGTGCGGATTGGCGCACAATTTTCCGGCGATCTGTTTTACTTAATTCAGGATACATTTTTTCAACCACAGGCTCTGTTGCTTTAACAAGTCGTAAATATGCATTGTGCGTAGCTTCTACCGCACCCAACCATTCATTACGCACCTCATCATTATCGCGGTATAGGGGAGGTACCACATAGCGTGCATCCGCCTCATCCACATAACGCTGACTCAATTGACTATATCCAAACCCTGCGCGATGACGAATTAGCTCATGTGTTAATGACCGACTAATGCCAGTAACCATAAAGTTCCATACAACATGTTCCAACACAGATCCATGATGACTGGAAATAATACGATCCAAATAACTGGCATTTGTTTTACGCCCTTTTCCATACGACATATAACACATTCGGCCCGCAGATTCTGCCAATATTTCACCTGGAACCTCTGTATCCGTCTCAAAGAACAAGCCTTCATCATCCAAGAAAGCATTTAACATCTCATTATCCACACTTTGTCGACCTACCAAATACACATGAGGTTCTGTTACAATGCGTTCATTCTTCATATATTATATCTCCTTAATGGAACGTTTCAAAAACGCCCCTAAAACACCTATTTCAATGGCAGTCCATTAACGTATTCTCACCGACAAATTATGAGCATCCCATTGAATTTCCACAGTTTAAGCATTTATAGCATGAGCCATTGCGAACAGTGACATGCCCGCATTGATCACAAAATGGAGCATCGCCCATCATATTGGACAACTGTGCATTCGCACTACCTGTCACTCCTTGCTTAACAGTGCTAGATTTACTCTTCGATAATTTTACTACCACAGGCTGACTTGCCACTCGTTGAAGACCATCCGAAGCAGTTATAATTTTGGGAATGTCGACCGTTGCAATACCGGGTAATTCTTGATTTTCCTCTTGTGCGACATTGGCATGTTTATTTGTAGTTAGGGGCGTATTTTCCAACTCCATTTTTACATCATCATCTTTAGTTGGTTTGACTTGAACGAAATCCGTACGACCTAGATATTCCATGCCCAATACGCGAAATACAAAATCAATCACAGATGTCGCCATTTTCACATTGGGATGATCCACCATGCCTTGAGGCTCAAAGCGAGTAAATGTAAAACAATCCACATATTCCTCTAAAGGCACTCCATATTGAAGTCCCAAAGAAATAGCAATAGCAAAGCAGTTCATCATGCTACGAAATGCGGCACCCTCTTTATGCATATCAATAAAAACTTCCCCTAAGTCACCTTCTTCATATTCACCTGTACGCAAATACACTTTATGGCCGCCTACCCGCGCTTCTTGAGTAAACCCGGATCGTTTTTTAGGAAGTCTGCGTCGCTCCAATACGGGTTTTACATTTGTTACAGCGGCAATACCTTCAGGTACTATTTCTGTACTTTCTTGACTGATACTTTCTTTTTCCTTGGATTTAGATTGCAATGGTTGTGCATTTTTTGATCCATCGCGATACAATGCAACGGCCTTTAGCCCCATGCGCCACGCATCCATATAAATCTTTTCTATCTCTTCAATGGTTGTTTCGCTTGGTAAATTCACTGTTTTTGAAATCGCACCGGATAGGAATTTTTGAGCAGCTGACATCATTCGCAAATGTGACATGGGTTCTAAAAAGCGCTGGCCCGTTGCCCCACAGCGATTTGCACAATCAAAAATTGGCAAATGACTATCATCTAAATGCGGCGCACCTTCAATGGTCATTCGACCGCAAATCACCAAACTCGCATCCTCAATTTGTTGATCTGAATATCCCAATGCAGTTAATAAGTTAAAATCAACTGCTGCGGCATTATCTTCTGTAATGCCAAACCGTGCAATTGTTTCCTTACCAAGCACATAAGGTGTAAATGCATACTTTAATTCATATACACCGGAAAGCGCCTTTTGGACATTATTTAAGTCTACATCTGTAAAACCTTTATCCCGCAAGCTATGCTCATTAATATGAGGAGATCCTTTTAAATCATTTGTCCCCTGAATATACGCCACAATATCGTTTATTTCTGTGTCATCATACCCAAGTTGGCGCAATGCTCTAGGAACAGTTTGATTGACTAACTTAAAATACCCGCCACCCGCTAATTTTTTAAATTTAATCAATGAAAAGTCAGGCTCAATCCCTGTGGTATCACAATCCATCAATAAGCCGATCGTGCCTGTGGGTGCAAGCACAGTCACCTGTGAATTACGATAGCCATATCGTTCACCATCGGTTACGCATAAATCCCATATATGGCGAATGGCTTTTAAAAGCATGGGATGAATGCATTCATCGTCAATATCATATGCACTATTTCGATGCATGCGAATCACATCCAGCATGGCTTCCCTATTTTTGGCATACCCATCAAATGCACCAATATTCGATGCGATTTCTGCAGATGTATGATACGCGGTTCCATGCATTAATGCTGTAATTGCCGAACAAAAACTACGCCCTTCGTCAGAATCATAGGGCATCCCACTAATCATCAATAAACTACCTAAATTGGCATATCCCAAGCCCAATGGGCGAAACATATGACTATTGGCAGCAATCGGCTGAGTGGGATATGATGAAAAATCCACTAAAATTTCCTGAGCCATTGTAAATATGCGACATGCATGCATAAACCCATCCGTATCAAATTGTCCTGTTCGATCATCATAAAATTTCATTAAGTTAATCGATGCTAAATTACAGGCACTATCATCCAAGAACATAAACTCACTGCATGGATTCGATGCATTAATTCGACCTGAGGACTTACACGTATGCCATTTATTGATCGTACTATCAAATTGAAGACCTGGATCCGCGCAATACCATGTAGCCGTTGAAATGGCATTCATTACTTTGCGTGCAGACAAGCGGTCAACCGTTGTATCATCCGTGCGCGCTTTGGTTTCCCATTCTTCATCATTTAAATACGCATACATAAATTCATCGCTAACACGCACAGAGTTATTTGAATTTTGTCCAGATACTGTTTTATACGCATCACCATTAAAGTCCGATGAATACCCTTGTGCAATTAATGCCGCTACCTTTTCTTCCTCTTTCATCTTCCATTCGATAAAATCCATAATTTCCGGATGATCAACATCCAATGACACCATTTTCGCAGCACGCCGTGTTGTGCCACCGGACTTGGTTGCGCCAGCACCTCGATCCAATACTTCTAGAAAACTCATCAGTCCAGAGCTTGTACCACCACCGGATAGTTTTTCATATTTAGATCGTAGGTTGGAAAAGTTGGTACCTGTGCCTGAACCAAATTTAAATAAACGCGCTTCATTTTTTGCAAGCTCAAAAATAGACATTAAATCATCTTCAATGGATTGAATAAAACATGCCGAACATTGCGGACTGGCATATGAATTATCCGTTAATTCATATTCCTTGGACACCGCATTCCATGTCCAACTGCCACCACTGCCCTCAATGCCATATTCATGAAATAAACCACAGTTAAACCATACAGGAGAATTAAATGCCCCAACTTGATTGACCAGCATATAGCTTAATTCCGCCTCAAAACTATCAGCATCCGCCTTACTATTAAAATAATGCGCAATATCCTCACCTGCATGACGAATCGTACGACTGATACGTGTCACTACCTGCCGAATGGATGATTCTCTCTCAATTTTTGGCACACCACGCTTACGAAAATACTTGGACACCAATATATCCGTAGCCAATTGCGACCATGATTCTGGCACCTCAACATCATCCATTTGAAACACCACGGAACCATCTGGGTTTGTGATCACACTGTTTCGTTTGACATATTTCACTTCATCCAATGGATTCACGCGTGCATGTGTAAAATAACGAGATACATGCAAGCCCTTGGTTGTTGCCTTGAGCTTGGCTCGTTTTTGTGTTTTTCGCACTGTATTTTTTACGGTTTGTCCTGCCATAATCCCCCCTTAAATATTTTCCACAATAGTCAACTATACGTATTTTTTTGCAATTGCATATAAAACCGTATTTTTTTGTTATTTTTCAACGGCTTACCCAACTTATCCACAACTTACACACAATCTATCCACAACATATTGTGTTACTATCGAATATTTAACCACAAGATATTGTGGTGTCAAATTAAAAACATGTGTTCATCAACAGATTCAGCTGTTTTTCCAGATATATTGAACAGATAGCCGATCAAAAAAATTTTCACTTATTTCAAAGAATAAAAAATAATAAAAATAAGAAACAATTAAACTCAATAAAATCAACATACAACCGTCATAGACGACAGCAAAACACTTTAAATGCTACACTTATTAAATATTTAAAAAAAACATCTAAGAAAATAATAAGTTGCATCAATGCGATAAAAATGATCTTGACATCATAAATTACAAACGAGGGAATATTTATGAGCCATCTAAATGAATCACAATCCACTAATCCAGATAACCGAAATTTAGGCAATGAATGGGAAAACTGGAATGGAGATAATGACGACAATATCAAATACAGCAAATGGCTATTTTTATCATTTGGCGGTGCAGTCCTTATTGGCATCAATACATTGCTCGCATTTATCATATATATGATCTCTCCACGTATTGCCAATTGGGGGCATGCATTGCCAAGCATTGCATGGATAGTATGGGCTCTCCTGCTCGCACTGTCTGTTATTTGGCTTGTCCAGCTATTACTCACTATTACAACATTGACGAATTTCTTCTTTCCCTTTCGCCATGTTGGGCCATTTTTTAACATTATTTTTTCTGGAGTATTTAAATTAGCCACTATATGCAATGTCTCCCGTGATAATATGGGGCATTCATTTGTATGTGCATACAATGCCATTTCCAGAGCATTAAAACCTGTGGGCAAAAAAGAAAAACTGCTTATTTTATTACCGCGCTGCTTAACCAAAGACCTCATCAAAGAAATCAATGGATTAAAAGACATTTACCCCGTTGATATTCATATTGTATCCGGCGGCGAGTTGGCTAGAAAACGCATCAAGGAACTCAAACCCACAGCTGTCATTGGCATTGCTTGTGAGCGAGATTTAGTTAGCGGTATTCGTGATGTAGGCAATAAATTATCCTTAATTGGCATTCCCAATCAGCGTCCCGAGGGACCATGCAAGAACACCATTATTGATATGCCCACATTAATCGAAGCCATTGAGTTTTATGTGGGAAAACCACAGTCTACTGAATAAAGATGAGCGTTTGGATGGCAACCTCATACTTACGCATTGCGTTATAAGTAAGATGGCTAGCTATTGATTTTATGTATTTAGATTGCTAGATTAGCCTACCTTATGAAAAAATCATCTCTCAAAGTATTGAAAAATAATCATTTTATTCGTCTATCAATCGCTGTTATCGCCATATTTATCAGCATTTCGCATACGGCCTGCAGCACCAAGCGCATTGCTGCACGCGTCATGGGTAATATTGCCCAGCATGGCATGATTGCGATTGAATCAGAAACCGATACACTATTTGCAAGGCAAGCCTTGCCTGCATTGATAAAAAATATTGAAGTCATTCACCAGGGAAATCCAAAAAATAAATCATCATTACTCATTTTATCCAAAGCATATGGGCAGTATGCATTTGGATTTTTAGAAATGGATTTATTGGCACTGTCCAAGGATGACCAATATATCGAACAACAAATTCAACTTCGACAACGTATTGCCACCATGTATGCACGTGGCAAAGATTATGGAATGGCATTATTGCATCAGCAAAGTAATCAATCCTTTCAACGGATAAAAATAAATGATCTGCGCCGAGCATTAAAAAAAATGAACAAGAAACATGTGGATGCATTATTTTGGACTGCATTTAATTGGGCGGGTTGGATTAATATGAATCTTCAACATCCCAAAGCTATTTTAGACGCATTTAAAGTCGAATGGATGCTTGATCGTATCATCGAATTGGCACCGGATTATTATCATGCCAGTGCCTATACATTAAAAGCAGTGATGGCCGCAGCAAAACCCAGCATACTCGGCGGTCAACCTCAAAAGGCCAAACAATTATTTGACAAGGCATTTGCATTGGCTCCCACCTATGCCATGCATCGCACGCTATATGCGCAATATTACTGCACGCGCATTCAAAACATGACTTTATTTACATCCACACTGGCATCACTGCCTCCCAATAATGCAACTATTCCTAAAAATGAACATTTAGCCAATGCATTGGCTAAAGCTCGCAGCCGTATATTATTGAACAATCATCAATTATTATTTAATGGAGACCACTCATGATTCGTCTATTTAGCATTATTACGCTTCTTTTATTTTCCATCCCTGCATTTGCAGTCACTGAAATTAAATTCGCATTACTTGCCCCTGAAGGATCAGCGTGGCATGATGTTGTTTCCCAGTGGAGCGCTGATTTAAAAAAACAAACCAATGGCCGTGTATCATTTCGCATTTATGCAGGTGGCGTATTGGGGGATGAACGTGATGTACTTCGAAAAATGCGCATTGGCCAAGTACATGCGGCTGGATTCACAGGGTTTGGCTTGGGATTGGTCAACTCAGAAGTTCGCGTGCTTGAACTTCCTATGCTCGTTAATAATTACAATGAAGCGGACATACTTGCCAATGCAGTGTGGCCAAAGCTCATGCCTGTATTTCAGAAAAAAGGATTTACCCTATTGGCCAAAGCTGAAACCGGGTTTATCTATATATTATCCAATTCTCCAATTGGATCTCGCAAACAAATGAATGGTAAAAAAATGTGGGCATGGGAAGGGGACCCTCTGGTTGAAAGTATGTATAAAGTCTACAATATAGTGCCAATCCCATTACCACTCACCGATGTACTGACGTCATTGCAAACACGTTTAATCGATGCGGTTTATGCACCGCCCCTCGGTGCCATTGCACTTCAATGGTTTACTGAAACAAAATATATGTCTGATTTAAAATTAGCCAATTCCACGGGTGGCATTTTAATTTCCAATCGCATCTTAAAAAAACTATCCCCTACAGATCAAAAAATCCTTACAGACACGGGTCGCATCTATGAAAAAAAATTAATTGCGCGTACACGAAAAGACAATGATACATCCTACCAAGCATTAATTGAGGCAGGTGTAGAAATTGTCCATATCCCCGAAAATGAAGCAAAAACAATTGAAACCAATGCCCACAATGTATGGACAAATTTAATTGGAACATTATACTCCCAGGATTTACTCACTACTGCCACACAGGCAATTACAGATTATCGAAAATCAAATTAATTAGGAGATAGAATTGCAGCAACTCATTCGATTTTTTTCAGCAGTAGATAAAGCATTTACTTGGATCATTGAATGTTCATTAATTGCCATGCTATTGATTATGGTAATCTTTGTTATTCTACAGGTAATCTTGCGTAATTTTTTTAATAGCGGCATTCCTTGGGCTGATGTGGCCACTCGCCATATCGTATTGTGGATCTCTTTTTTAGGTGCCATGTTAGCGACACGTATTCGCCATCATATTTCTATCGATGCACTCATGCGAATTATTCCCAAGCACGCACGCAATGGTGTTCGCATTGCACTTGATGCGCTAGCATGTACCGTATCATGCATGCTCGCATTGGCCGCATATGACTTTGTAATCAGTGAGATGGATATGGGCGGAGAATTATTTATCGGCATTCCCACATGGTCCACACTTGTCATTATTCCATTTGGCTTTGCCATGATCGCTATTGAGTATGGCATTGGTATTGGACTCGATATTTGGCGCATCACGCAACATGGCCACAACCATATTGCAGGCAGAGGACGATAATCAATGAGCCATCTTTTATTAATTATTTTACTTCTTTGCGCTATCTTAGGTGCGCCTTTATTTATTGTCATTGCTGGACTTGCATTATTATTGTTCGCAAGTAGCGGCATTGACCCGCAAGCAGTGATCATTGAAATGGTTCGAATGACCAGCTCATCGACCTTGGTTGCCATTCCTCTATTTACATTTGCAGGGTATATTCTTTCCGAATCAAAATCCCCTGAACGATTAATCCGATTATACCAATCATTATTTGGTTGGGTACCTGGCGGACTAGCCATTGTATCATTATTTGCCTGTGTATTTTTTACTGCCATCACAGGTGCATCCGGCGTTACAATTATTGCACTCGGCGGACTCCTATATCCCATCTTAACCAAACAAGGATATAAAGAGAAATTCAGCTTAGGTTTACTAACAACAGGGGGAAGCTTGGGCTTATTATTTCCGCCAAGCTTACCATTACTCCTATATGCAATCATCGCCAATGTGAACTACAAGCAGTTATTTATTGCAGGATTGATCCCCGGCCTATTACTCATAACCCTGTTAAGCGCCTATAGCATCTTTACCAAACAGCGCCCACAACGCATTCCACACCGATTTAGTTGGCCAGATATTTTATCCGCATTGCGCGATGCAATGTGGATTATTCCATTGCCAGTATTTATTCCCGTAGGTATTTATGGTGGGTTTTTCACACCATCAGAAGCCGCGGCCCTAACAGTTGCATACGTATTGATCATTGAATTATTCATCTATAAAAGTCTTCGACTAAATGACTTATTTCGCATTGCATCACGTTCAATGATACTTGTGGGTGGCATACTTATGATCTTAGGCTGTGCCTTGGGACTGACCAATTACCTCGTTGATGAGCAAATTCCCATGCATATTCTAAATAGCATGAAAAATGTTATTTCCAACAAGTATATGTTCTTGGCTGTTTTGAATATTTTCTTATTGATTGTTGGTTGTTTGATGGATATCTTTTCTGCAATTATTGTCGTTGTTCCTCTGATCATTCCTATTGCACGTGAATTTGGTGTGGATCCATTGCATTTAGGAATTATCTTTTTAACCAACTTAGAAATTGGCTACTCCACGCCACCTGTTGGCCTGAACTTATTTATTTCTAGCTTTCGATTTAAGAAATCCATTCCAGAACTTTACAAAGCATCACTGCCTTTTTTGGGCGTACTGCTATTCGCACTAATGCTGATTACTTATCTTCCTGACCTGTCCTTATTTTTAGTCAAGTGGCTTAACCAGTAAATGTATCGACACACTTACACAATAAACGAAAATAACCGCGTAATCCAAATTGTGAAATAAGCATAAATGGATGGTTGAGAATATAACGTGTTGTTACAAATCCTTTAATCACAAATACGTCTCCCTATTACTTTCATACAAAAAATTTTAATACTGGCTTATTTATACTCAATGGCATTCACTTCAAAGTTACGGATGCCTTTTGGAGTTTTTACTTGCACCTCATCGCCTTCTTCCTTACCAATTAAGGCTCGTGCAATAGGTGATTCAATGGATACTCGATTTTGTCTAATATCGGCTTCAACAATACCCACTATTTGATAGGATACAGTTTCATCATTATCTATATCTGTCAGATCGACGGTTGCACCAAAGGCAATCTTTTCCGATCGAATGGTCTTGGGATCAATAACCAATGCCAATGATAATTTAGATTCAACATCTTGAATTTGACCGAAAATCAATCCTTGCCGATTCTTGGCAGCATCGTATTCCGCATTTTCACTTAAATCACCTTTTTCCCTGGCTTCCTCAATATCTGCAATATTTTCTGGACGATCCACTGTTTTTAAGTGCTTTAACTTTTCTTCTAATTTTCGCTTTCCTTCTGGTGTCATTGGCACACGATTTGGCATAGCCCCTCCTAGTTATTGCATTAATCAAACTATCCTTACCGACAATGAGCGTTTATAAGTAAACCCATCATTTATAGGACTGCTGAAAAATAGCTATTTTAGAAAATGTTCAAAAGTGCCCAGATTCTAGACAAACAGCAATTATATTGTTTTCATTGTCAAAAATACATAAGCGCTTGACCCACTTGATCATTTGCCAATACAAACACCCAAGTTGTCATATCGCTAAATAGCAAATTCAATAAATTCGTATACATAAGAGTATGTATCTAAACTGGATTCACTGGACAACACCACAGATTGACGTTTTTTGAGCACTCCCTTTATGTAATGAGTGTAAAACGCTATCACTAAAGCATAGGATCCGTCAAGTCAGGAACTCATGATGGCAGCGCCATTAGGCAAAGTCCCTTCATTTAATAATTCCTTAAAAAAAACATTGCCTATTCCGGGCAAATCACAATAGAATCAACAAATGCGGAGGATAATATGAACAGGTTATACCACTACACCCTATCTTTTTTTATAACAATACTATGCACTGGGCTATTATGGAATCAAGCGCTCGCATCAAAAATGGATTTACTGTTAAAAAAAGCCGCATTACATTCTCATGCAATTACAAAAGAAAGCACTGTAAACAGCACATCTCAATCGTCCATCATACCGTGCTTTATTAAAATAGACCCTCAGGCCACTGCATCCATTATGGATATAGTCACATCTTCAGGTGGCAAAATTATCGCACACACACACACAATTATTGCCGCACATGTTCCCGACTATACGCTTGGAAAATTGAGCAGTCACCCAGATATCCTCCATATGGAATATGCACCACCGCTACAAAATAAAATGAACTCCGCACGCCAGGATAGCAATATTATCAGCGTTCAGGATGGATCTCATCTAGGCACCGCATATAAGGGCGATAATGTCGTTGTTGGTATTATAGACGATGCAATTGATTATGGGCACGCTGATTTTTTAAATGCAGACGGCACTACACGTATTCAATATCTCGAACAAGATGGCACATCATGCTATAAACAACACATTGATTCAAATAATTGCAGCATTAGTAATGGCGGCCAAGGTGCCATGCATGGCACACATGTCACTGGTATTGCCGCAGGAAGCGATCAAGTCTATACTGGAGTTGCCCCTAATGCGGATATTATTTTTATGTTTTACAATATGACAGATGCAGCTACTAGCGGCAGTGAAAGCACATCGTTTAGTACAAATATTTTGTATAGCGCTGCTAAAATATTTGAAAAAGCCGATGAGCTGGATAAACCATGTGTGATCAATATAAGTTTAGGCACATCCATTGGCGCACATGATGGATCATCATTATTGGAGCAGGGACTCTATGAATTAGTCCATGATAAACCGGGTCGAATTATTGTCAATGCCGCAGGCAATGAACAAGCCAATGCCACTCATTTTGAAGATACTGGACATTTTAATGATGGAACAGATGATATGATTGGCGGCATTCATGCCTCTATTAATGTAGCTGATGGCCAGGCCATTGGCCATCGAATGGCTATTTGGAAAGCAACTTCTGCAACAAATACATTTACAGATGGCACACTTGTTGATTTATGGCTAAGTGAAAATCAGTCCGCACATTGTAAAATCAGTGTGTTCGCCTACAACCATGGACGAGAAGATCAGGATTTTACCTTTCCTGGATTAACATCAACGGACGATGCCACATTGGCAATGGCTGATATCGCATTTTCTGATGACAGTAGTCGCTCTAAAAAAAATTCAAATGAAAGTTTTGAAGTTAGCCTCAACATTGATGCCAGCGATACATCCAATGCCAAGCCCCATGCACAGTTGATATTTACAAATGCAGCCACATACAGTCCTGCCAATTTAGAAAATTATTGGTATGATATCGTCATTGAAGCGGATGGTGGAGATTGCAATGGTCATATGTGGTTATATATTGATCACCCAAGCATTCATGATTTCTTAAAAAATATCGATGATGGTTCTATGGATGTGGCGGATGGCACGGATACTAATGGCTATGCCCTTGCCGACGGGGACAGTCTTTATACTCTCACAGTTCCATCCACAGCCAAGGATGTCATTGCGGTTGGCAGTTATTTGGCTCAAAAACCCGCAGGATCTGGTACAAGCCAATGGATTAGCATTAATGGCACCACCTATAGCCAGGATGATACCACCTCACCCGGTGGTACTGGATCAACGGTAAGTGATTTATCCATCTTTTCAAGCTTAGGCCCAACCGCAGATAATCGATCAAAACCTGAAATAATAGCCCCTGGCGAACCCATTATTTCTGCACTTGCTAGCAGTGCATCCACCTCTGAATCGCTTAAAATTACAGAATCATTTTATAAAAGTGCAGGTACATCCATGGCCGCCCCATTTATCACAGGCGTTGTCGCATTATTGCTTGATCGCAATGATAGCTTAACTCCCACACAAGTTATTTCCGCACTGCAAAGCAATGCAATTACATCAGGACTAAACAGCAAAACCACTAATGCGGCCCACAGCTATGGTGCAGGCAAAATCAATGGGGCAGAGGCCTTGGCATCCATTGCTGAAACAACAGATGCAGGGGAAAATAATACACAGATAAGCACGTATAAAGGCACCGGTGATTTATCATCTCCATCCAGCTGTTCATTATCTCAACAGTCGAATCAAACGACCATGCCAATTATTATGATTATCAGCCTGATATTTATTGGTATACAGTTTATGCGCAGATTAAAAAATAATCAAATGATCATCATCGAATAAAATCTGACAATGCATTAAAATATAAATTCTGTTTGCGTGATCCGCTCATGCGATAGCCCCATAAAATCAATACACATCCCTTTATCAGAAATAGCCCCAATTGCATAACTCGCATCAACACCTCGATTAAAGGTGCCTTTTAAATGGCCTGGATTAATGACAATAAGGTTATCCTCGCGCCTGTATGCTGTTGGATGATGCGTGTGACCATGTAGGAATATATCCACATTTAATTTTTTTTTTGCTACACTTGGATCAATATCATCACGACTATCGCCAGATTCTTTTGTTGGCGTATGACTGATTAGAATACGACGATCTTTCAGAGTAATAATTTGCCGGCGATCAATATGCGGATGATGCCAGTTAGGTTCATAAAGACCTGGCACGGCAACTACCGATACATGATCATCAATTATGCATGCCTCCAAATCCGCCATGTCATCCCCTAAATGAATAATCGTATCCACATGATGTTGCTTGCTCATGGCATTCAAAACACCTTGCATCTGCTCAATATATCCATGCGTATCGCTCATTATGCCAAATTTCATATCACCCTCTAATTATTAATTGCCTCTATACTGGTATATCCGCTGGCTTAACCCCTGACTATCTACTTTGATTTTTGGTACCACTATCCCATTGATATGTATTGGCACAATCAAGCGTCCTGCAGAATCCAATAATTTCCGTTGCGCTGCTAAATCCGTAATTAACTGATGAGACAGTGTTTGATGAAAGCTCAGCTGCCCATTTAATTTAAATTGATCCCATTTATTATTCTTAATTTTAATTGTACCGGACACTGTCTGCACAGAATACTTTGATGCCAGCATACTTAATTGCTCAATCTCAATTGAGCGGCCAGATAGAACAAACTTAGACTGCAAATGATTAAAATTATCAGTTAATGCATTAATGCGGCTCAATAAAAGGGATTCATTTCCCAAAGCCCCTCCTGCGACCTTTTCAATACCATTCCATAATGCTTTATCCTGCAGTTGCTGGCTAAGTCCCAGGCCTGACCATGATCCTGATGTAATTGTCATTGTCCCTGCGGCTTTCAATGTATCATATATCATTGCTGCATCGTTTCCTTTTGCAATGATATGAATACGCATATTTGCCGTGCCTCGCAGTAATTTTGATAATTGAGATAAATGCGTGGTATCCACATCCTTAATCTGACCATCAAATTGATAGCGCGGACTATCTTGAAGCAATATCATCCCATTGCCATGCAGTTTTCCAGAGGCAATCTCACCTTGCACATTTTCACAGATAATCGCGTGATCATCGGATTGGCATTTAATTGCAAGCGAGTGAATATCATTGCCTAAGAGTTTCAGATTATTAATCTTCATATCCAATGCCAATGTATTTTTCTTTAAGGGTTGGCCTAAAACACCCTTATACGTCAGACTGCCGGTCAATGAATCAAATCCATCAATAATTGCTATTTTATTTCCCAGCGTATTCCATACATTTTGATGCAACTCATTGCCCTTTATTTCAATATAGCTTTGTTGATGCGCTTGCCGCCCAATATAGCCGGTCATTGTAATAATATCAGGCCCGAAATTCCATTCACCTTGTTTGATTGAAATTTTTTTCGGCGTAATATGTATTTTCATAGCCAATCGAAGGGGATGATTGCTTGCTTTAAATAATCCAGGTAACACTATTAGCGATGCTTTTTTCAAATCCAATTGTGTGGATACCACATAATTGGATTGATTATCCGTAATATCAAGGGATCCAGATATAGCACCATCCCATGTCAAATCATGCAATAAGGGCTCTTTGGACAAATCACCAAAAAATGACAATATATCACTATGCCATGCATTGCTTTTAACCTGCATATGTTGTGTTAATAATGACTTTGTTTGTTTAAATGTTGATTTTATTTGCAATGCGGTTTTACCCAATTGCATCACACCATTATTGAAAAAAATGCTTTTTTGTTGAGCAATATGAACCAACTCACCTGAAATATGAAATGCGGACGAATGAGCATCATTCATTGTTCCACGTAAGCGAATATCAAATTGCGTTTTTTTTCCTTTGGATTTTAATATTTTTATAGATGGAGTGGCTTTTTTCTTGGCTATCATTTCTCCAGACAATCCACTGATTCGCACATAATCCGTGTTCTTATCCTCAATTGTTGAATCAACAATCGATGCATTCGTCACTGTTATTTTATTGAGTTCAATATCAATTAATTGTTTCGACTGTTTGGATTGTTTATTCGACTGTTTCCAACCCAAGGCCTGAATAATATTATTGCTCATCCGTGATGTACGATAATAAAAAGTCGCATTATCACAATGAGGTGATAGAGAAAAATTACCATCAAGAATATTTGACATGGACAATGCGGCATGCACATGAGGTAACTTTACAATAACCTGTTCCTTAAACGGTTTATTCGTTGATATGATCGCCGCATCATTTATTTGTATGGACAAGTTGGGAAATACTTGAACATGAACATCTGCAGCCATCAATCGTATTTGATACTGATTGGGAATGTGACTATTTAACCACTTTAAATAGGTATCTGTCGACAATGTCGCTGGAAGGATTAATATACCAATAAAACCAATCAGTAATAGAACGCTGCTTATAATAACGATGATTCGAATATAGGATTTAGATAAACAAAAATGAGTGGTTTTTTTTATAAGTGAAAACCCCAATTGTACATAGTTTATAGCGATCTGTATGATTTTTTTAAATTGTTTCATGAATGCACTTTAACACAAGGAATGAAGTGGGTAAATGCATTTGGCAGAGAAGAATATCCCGCTTTTTTTACAGCTCGCATTCCATTGATCAGGCTTTTCACCTCGTATACGCAATAATATCATCTTTATGCTGTGGGTATTGCTCTATGAGATTATTGCGCGAATCCACTATAAAATCCCTGAAGTCAAAGCCTGGCGCAACCGTTGTACCCATCAATGCCCATTGTCCACCTGCATATAATTTAGTACCTTGCCATGTATGTCCACGTACCACAGCTTGCAGCATATGACCATTTTCAATATCCGGGCCAAGGTGAATGGTTTTCAGCCTACCATCAGGATCAATTTGAATCATCTGCACAGGATCGCCTAAGTAAAAATGAAACACCTCATCCTGCGGCAATTTGTGAAGAGCTGAAAACTCCGTTGGTGTAATCAGATAATAGATTGCGGTTGAAAAATTCCGATCGCCCGCATGCTCCTTTAGCACATTCTGCGGAATCAATCCTTTCGCACGATATACCTCCCTATAAAAACCACCTTCTTCAGGCAAGGGTTCCAGTCCAAGTAATTGAATCACATCATTCGCATTCATATATATTATCCTTCCATTATAATCATATAGGCAGAAAAACCATTTCAGTTACGCCTCAAATATCATCATCTTTTTTTATAACCTCCCAATGCCCACCTTTTTGAGGACCAATATATTTCAGGCACCCCTCTTTCACAAGCTTGGAGCTAGCAAGTTCGATGGCACGCACTGATTTACCTATGGTTGTTGCTATTTCAGCCAATGTCAAATGTGGATTTTCCTCCAATAGCTGAAGAATTTTAACCGAAGTTTTAACCGAAGTTTTAACCGAAGTTTTAACCGAAGTTTTAACCGAAGTTTTTTCTGTTACAATCTGCCCTCCTGCAGCGTTGATATGTTCTGAATTTGCATAAAAGGTGAGCATTAAACCTGACATCTCAAAGTCAAAGTCAGGCTGTGGAATATCGTAATTGCGACATTCTTCATTAATTTTATCGATTCCTCTACCCCATGCCTCAATATATCCAGCTCTAAAAAAAGCATTTGCAAGAAGTGGATTATACGGTTTTGATGGATGCTTACCTAGAAGGCGTTTCATATTCCAACCTTCTGGCAACTGACCAGAGTTCCAAAAACAAATTTTATCCTCATATACACTGATCTGAATTGGAATCGCACTACTATAATCCTTATGCACAATAGCATTAAGCAATGCTTCACGCAAAGCAGGTGTTGGATAAAGAAAATTTTCAACCCGCTGCAATCCCTCATAGGTAATATATGCTTTTAAATATTTTGTCTGTAATAAGACCATCACTTTTTCAACTTGCTCAAAAAGGGATCCGTTCACTTCATCCTGATATCGAATATCATTATTGTTTATAAAATAACCAATTTTAATCCATGCTCCATTGATATATTTACTGGGATTATCTGAAAAAGTCAGGCAAGCGGCTCGCTTCAATCCATGAGGATCAGAAAATTCTAGATTCTCTAAAAGAACATCACGACGATCTTTTAGAACAGACTCAGACATGCGGTTACTTTGCGTTGCTCTCTGCTTAAATAGTTTTATGGAACTTGCACTGCAATGTTTCTGCTTAAATAATGGAATTGGAATGCTATCCCACTGTTTGCCTTGCTTGCGCAGTAAAAATTGATCCAATGCAGATCCTTTAAGAGCTTGATTGGTGCTACCACTGCGATAATAATATTCCCCTTTATAGCTGATTGGATTTGGATAAGCTGGAACAGTGATTTCTAGAAATTCCTTATCATCATTTTTACATAAATTGACATCAACCATAACCCCCAATAAATCACGAACTTTATTTGGCAAACGTTCCAATAAGTCCGTTGCATTTGTTATTCCAATAATATGCCCATCATTATTTTTTCCAATAATCAGAACTCCACCATCTGCATTGGCAAAACCACAAATCCATTTAATATATTCATCACGCCATAGTTCCTTCCACTCCTGACATTGACTTTCCTTTATTACTTCTCTCATCCGCTTTTTAGCCATATTCTGCCCTTGCATATTATTTAAAATGAATGATTGGACAATCTTTATATTGTCAAAAGCTGACTGAGATATGTCCGCATAATAGATGGCATGCCTTCTACTGAACTGCACGGTTTTTAAGAGCCTCCAGCCACCTTATAATCAGATCATACACAGGCTTTGGCAAATTGGCGGGAATTTTTTGAACGCGCAAAACAATCATAAACGCATCCAAGGCCTGCTTGGTTTCACCAACAGTCAATACATGCCCATTTGCTTCCGCACATTTTTTACGAAATTCCAATGTTTGCTCAATGAGCATATCAAACATATCCTTGGTCTTCTCATCCACCTGTTCAAAATGATCCTGAATGCGTTCAAATAATTCTTCAATATCACGGTCATCGATCTGTGCCATATGCCATCCTTTTTCAACTGCTTTTTTTCATCCATCTCTTTTATAATAAATACCTTACTATTTGTTTTCACAAGCAAAACCATAGATCAAGACATATGTGTACACCATTGCTATTCCCTCTACACTGCTATTAAATCAATATAGCTTTATTTGACAATGATTATCCGGCGTGATAGCAAGTACAGCAATAGCATCATTATTTAAATTCAAATTTAATCTCAAAAAGGAAAATTTATGACACGTTATATTTCAATCATCGCATTTATGGCTGCATTAATTATTGCAATGCCTTCTAGCAATGCCAAAATGATGGACAATGGTCAAAATGATCGAGCTGGTTTTTTCCTTGGCTTTGGCCTGGGCACTGGTGGCATCACACTTACTAATAGTGGTTTTACTGAAAGTAAAATCGCATTTCTTTCGGATTTTAAAATTGGCGGTGGCATATCTAATAATTTACTGATCATGCTCGATTCTTCCGTCAGTTATACAAAAATAAATGGCGTTGATGTCAGCCTATATACAATTCCGGTTGCCCTTCAATGGTTTCCTTCTGATCAATATCATTGGTATATCCGCCCTGCCGTTGGTTTCTCATTTGCAACACTTTCAACAACTGTGTGGGGACGAAGCGTATCTGTCGATACAGACACGTCCTTTGGTGCCAGTATTGCCACAGGCTATGAATTTCGCTTTGGCAAGTATTTTGCGCTCAGCCCTGAGTTCAAATACGATTATCATTACTTGCGCTATAGCGGTGATACGGCCCACGCGCATAGTTATGGTGCAATGGCATCCATGATGTGGTATTTTTAATATAAGAATCGATCACAATAAAAAACGGCATTGGATAACTCCAATGCCGTTTTTTTATATTGTATTGGTAATTACTTAACACCCAAATGCATTAATTTGGGAACATCCCATGATACATCAATGCGTGCGCGTTGTTGAGGCAATCCTTTTTTAAGCGCTGATCCAACGATCAATGGCAATGATACGCTTGGCTCCACAAATGCCATGGCATGCGTGGCTTCCTTGCTGACTTTTCCCCAGCTCGTGGCTTCTGATAATGTGGATCCGGATAATCCACCCCAATGCGGCGAATCCGTTGTTGTTTGAATCGCATAGCGATGACCGCCCGTATCCATGCCGAAAATATAGGCCATCACCACGGAGTCATTGATGAAATTTTTTGGCACGCCACCCGCCACATAAATAGCCGATGTACACGGCGATTTCACCACCAATTGTGTCAGTTCATAATTATCACGAATGGAGTCGATTACCACACCCTCACGATTTTCTTCCACGCAACGATGGTAATGTTCGGTCAATCCAATACCAATGGACGAATCATTAATCGCTGGTGCAAATATTGGCACACCATGCTTGGCCGCAGTGCCTAAAATAGAATGATCATCCGCAATGGTTTGGCCTAAAATTTCTATAAATTGACGCGATGAATAGCGACCGGCTGGTAACGAATCCGCAAAATGACCGATCGAACAATCAAGCCGCCAAAAGGCATCTTCATCCACATAGGTATCATAAATACGATCGATATATAAATCGCGCAATTTCTTATCATCCGCCAAAGGCGTGCCTTTGGAATGCTTAAACCCCATGGCTTGATAAAAATCCTGATATAAAATCGCGCCTGTGGACACAATCACATCCACCATTTTATGCTCGATCATATCGCGAATCACTTTGCGAAGACCGGCCGCAATTAATGGGCCTGCCAGCCCTAAAAATACAGTGGGACGATCCGTATCCATCATCATTTTTTCTACAACCTTGGCACAATCCCCGATATTGCGTGCCTGTATGGATGTATTGGCATAGGCATCCACCAATTGATCGATGGAATTAATTTTGTCCAAATCCAATTGAGTAATTGGCAATTGCAAAAATTCTTTTTTTTCTTTTTTCTCCGAATCATTTAAATTTGGAAATTGATAATTTTTTGATTCTGTTAATAGTTCAAACGATCGTTTTGTCATTGATTAACTCCTTCATTTTTTTAGATAGTTGGCATTGCCTTCGATTATATACACTCTCTAAGTATCTATATTCAAAATAGTATCCACCACAATATCGGCTTGTTTTAAATACAATGCATCATATGAATTACTGACTCCCACACAAAAGAGACCTGCAGCTTTAGCAGCAGCAATACCCTTTGGTGAATCTTCAATCGCCATTACTTGACCAGGCAATATATTTTCTTCAATCCGTTGGCTAATATTTTCGAAAGCACGAATATACCCTTCCGGGTCAGGCTTTCCTTTGCCCACACTATCGGATGCAATAATGGGATTAAATATGGATGGCCATTTTAATTGATGTAAAATAAATTCAATTTCACTGCGATTGGCGCCGCTGCATATGGCCAATGGATAATGTTGATTCACATGTTTTACAAATTCTTCCACCCCTGGAAGAAGCGGTACTTTCTGAGAAAGCGATGATAAGCAATACTGTGTTTTGTCATCAATTAATTGTTTTTTCTGATTCGCATCCCAATAGATTTTCGAATTTTTCGCAACTGCATTTAAAAAATCATTATCCGTTAATCCAATATATTCGCGATGATATATATCATCGTCAAATGTAATACCCATAGGCTCTAAAACTGCTAGCCATGCATCAAAATGAATGGGCTCCGTATCCGTAATAATTCCATCAAAATCAAATATAATCGCTTTTATTGTCATAATAAATCGCTGCTACTTTCTTAAATAATCATCCACTGCCAACCCTGCAATATGCCCCTGTGCCGCAGAAACGATAATTGACTGAGGTTGCGCGCAAAGTATATCCCCACACGCCCATACTCCTTGCACACTACTCATCAATCGTTCATCCACTTTTATACCTTTATTTTCTGCTCGCTCAATTCCATCATTAGCAAATGATGCACTCGCCTGATTGGAATATAGATAATTAAATAAACCATTAACTGCCAATTCCACTTGTTTGCCACTTTGCAACACATGGATACCTTCCAGATGTGCATCACCCATCATGTCCGTAATACTGGATGAATATAAAATTTCCACATGTGATTTTTTTTGCAAATCCTGGATTAATGCCATATCACAATCCACTTTATTGGAAGGAATAATAACATATAGCTGACTCACGATACCACTTAAATACTGCGCTGCTTCGATCATATGTGTATCTTTACCTACAATCGCTGTTGGCTTCTGACATACATATTGTGCATCAAGCGTTATATCATAATACACACCTTTACCTAGCCATTTTTTCTCATCACGCAGATTATGACATCGCTTGGCAGCCCCTGTCGCAATCACAATGGAGCGCGCATATAATTCCCGTCCATTGTCCGTCATAATTGTCATTGGTTTTTTTTCCGCACGCATGCTAGTTACAGCATCAATTAAAAAATGTGCGCCACAGTGATCGGTTTGCTTTCGCATATAACCCAATAATTCCTCGCCACTTAATGCCTCTAACACACCAGGAAAATCGTGCACACACTGCAAGCTCGCTAAATACCCCTGCTTAATACTGCGATCAACAACCAATGTATTCCACCCACGCCCTGCAATAACCATAGCTGCACGACATCCCGCTGGTCCACCGCCCACAATAATGCTATCATAATTTGTATTCATAACTCATCCTATTGTCTAATAAATCCAGTATTCGTTATAGGGGTTTGCGTCACCCCCTCCGTCAGCAAAAGCTGCCAGAGCCTCCCCCTCACGCTCGCATTGCGAGCTGCACGAGCATAAGCCCGTGAAAACCCACATAGGGGTTTGCGTCATCCATTCACTCTATTGCCTAATAAATCCAGTGTCTATAATACGTCCGATTTTTTGTTTTTTCTTACAGCATCGAATTCTCTGTTTTCCATCACGATATCGAAATTCTGCTATCACATAAATCAATGGCGGTTTATGTGATTCAAATTTATACGCGACACGCGCAAGTGTGGGATGCCATCCCATACCTTCTATAAAAAATAAAATCCCGCCCGCACTAGGTTTCTTATTGAACTGTTTATCGGGCACTCCCCCTTGAAATGCAACCATGTACTCTGCAATATTTTTTGCTAAGTCCACTTGCTTGGCTTCACCCAATCCCTTCTTTATAATAATCGTTGGCGCCCAAATCAGTTGAAAATCGTGCCGACGGCTATCACGAATTCGACCGGGTCGTATGGATACAATATTATCACTCATAGCGAGTAAATCATGAGTTAATTTTTTCACTAGCTGATCTTCACTTAATACAATCGCATTACTTTTTTTATTTGCAGCCATGCCGTACGGTGATCCCATAATTACAAGCACCGCTATTATGGAGCTGGTAAAAAATAGCAATTTGTGAGATTGTTCAAAAAGGCCCAAATTCAAGGCAGACAGTAAATTCAATGAGCGCAAATACATACGAGTATGTAACCGATTTGAATTTGCTGAGCAACACCGAAGATGAGCGTTTGTGTGCAACCCCATTATCATAAACAAAATATATTGCATACTTGTTTCCCTCCTTAAAATAATGATCCTTGTAAATCCATTTCATCATTTTCTTTTGGATGTGCAATCTCCCAATCCACCTTTACCACACGATTACCACCTTTGAATTTATCCACAAAAATTAATTCATTATTCGTCGCACCATATTCATACACATCCTTTGTAATGCGCACATCGTCCAAACAATATTTTTTTAATGCGTCCATATTGCCTTCTTGAAAATAGCGAACCGCATCCAATCCATTGCCACTTTTACTACTATTTAATGTCCCCTTGGCAATATTATCCAAACTAATACGATGGCCTAAGGTTTTATGAACTATTTCCAGCATATCAAGTTGTGGAAATTTTTGAATGGGAAACGGAATATATTTTTGCAAAATTGGCACATCGAATCGTCGGCTATTAAACCCAACAAGCAATGGTTTTTCCTGAAGACGTTCGATTAATGCACCCAAATCAGTGGCTTCAAAAATCGCATACTCATCAGTGCGATAATCGTATACGCCGATCACTGACATATTTAAATCGGTTATTTTTGATCGATCTTTTAAATCTGCAAATGTATTGCTTGTTTCAATATCAAATACCAAAATATTTTGACTCATTTTTTCCCTCCTCCTGGGATTATCCTTTCATATACGGATACAAGTAATCGGTGGGTGCACAAAAATTTTCTTTGATTGTCCGAGGCGACACCCATCGCAATAAATTCAATTCTGACCCTGCCTTATCATTGGTACCTGATGCACGCGATCCGCCAAATGGCTGCTGGCCAACCACTGCACCGGTGGGCTTATCATTGATATAAAAATTTCCCGCACTAAAACGCAATTTTGCCATGGCAGCCACAATAGCCTGTCGATCATTGGCAAAAATAGCACCGGTTAATGCATAGGGTGATGTCTGATCACATAATGCCAATACATCGTCATAATCCGCATCATCATATATATAAACGGTAATCACCGGGCCAAAAATTTCCTCTTGCATGGTTTTATACAAAGGATCCGTGGTTTGAATTAATGTGGGAGAAATAAAATACCCTCGCGAATCATCGCAGTTGCCACCTGCAAGAATCGTTGCATCTGGGCTTTCTTTTGCATGATCGATATAATTTGAAATTGTATTAAACGATGATTGATCAATTACTGCGCCCATGAAATTTGTAAAATCGCACACGTCACCCATCTTTATACTGGCAATTTGTTCCAATAAAGGCGTCTTAATTTTCTGCCAAATACGTTTAGGAATATAGGCACGTGATGCTGCTGAACATTTTTGACCTTGGTATTCAAATGCCCCGCGAATAATCGCAGTTGTTAATATATCGGCATCGCATGATGGATGAGCCACAATAAAATCTTTACCCCCTGTTTCGCCAACAATACGTGGATACGATTGATAGTCGCTAATATGCTGGCCAATTATTTGCCACATATGCTGAAATGTTTGAGTTGATCCGGTAAAATGAAGTCCTGCAAGCTCTGGATGAGTAAGCAATGCATCCCCAATATCCTTACCTGGCCCGGAAATCATATTGATCACACCATTTGGCAAACCCGCTTCTTTTAAAATTTGCATGACCATGTACGATGATACCATGGATGTGGATGCAGGTTTCCAAATAACTGTATTGCCCATAAGCGCGGGAGCCGTTGGTAAATTTCCAGCAATTGCAGTAAAATTAAATGGCGTTACTGCCAATACAAAACCATCGAGCGGACGATGATCCAGTCGATTCCAAATACCTTTGCCAGATATGGGCTGACTCTCGTAAATACGCTGCATAAAGTGTACATTAAATCGCAAAAAATCAATGAGCTCACATGCCGAATCAATTTCCGCTTGATATACGGTTTTACTCTGGCCCAGCATGGTAGCGGCATTGAGTTGTGCGCGATATTTTACTGCAATCAATTCTGCGGCGCGCAAAAAAATACTCGCCCGATCCTCCCACGCCATATTGCTCCAACCAGCTTTGGCTTTGTTTGCAGCAGTTATACCTTGCGCAATATGTGATTGATCGGCCTGTTGATATACACCCAGTATCTGTTGGTGATCATGCGGCATCCGGCATGTGCCTGTATGTTTAGCGCGAACTTTCTGGCCATCGATGATCAACGGAATATCATAATGCGTGGATTTAACTTGATCAATTGCCTGCACTAACTTGCATTGCTCAGCACTACCCGATACGTATGATAATATCGGTTCATTTTCAGGCATGGGCACTTGTGATTTGGCGTTTATCATACGCATCTCCTTTACGGGGCACTATGCAAGCCCGATAATGACAGACATTTAGGTGGTCAATTGAGGACGCGCCCTAGTCAAAAATGGAAAATACAGGTTTCAAGCATATGGGTCAACGGTTACTTAATATGAGATTAGAGCTTTTCGCATCTAAAGGGAGTGCTTTTGAGAATGTCTATCTACGTGAGTTTTCGACTACCCTTCGACTCTGCGGTCACTGAGCGATAGTCGAAGTGCAAGGTCCCGCTCAGACGCCAACTCTCAGGCACCGGTCGTCAACTCTGATGATTATATTGATGACATTGCTATCAGGATGAGTTTTTTTGAAGCTCTTTCATGCATGAAGTTCTTTTTTTAAACCACCCAATTAACTAATCCCATACCATGGAACAATTTGCACATTTTTGAATCTCAAATACTCATCTCCGCCATATATCAATGCCATATTACTAGATGGCATATGTGTAATTTTTTGCCACATATATAGGTTTGTAAAAAAATCGTCCTGAATGGACATGCCAGATTTAATTTCAACAGCATGTAGTACCGTACCGAGATCGATAACCATATCTACTTCTTTTTTTTGCGAATTTTGCCAAAAATATAATGGTGAACTCTCACCACAATGCGTAAATGTTTTCATCATTTCCGAGTAAACATATGTTTCAAATATCTGCCCCCGTAATGGATGAATCATAATATCCTCAGATTGTCGTATATTTAAAAGCGTACACAATAAACCAGAGTCTAAAAAATATACTTTGGGCGCCTTAATCATGCGCTTTCCGAAATTATTATAATATGGATATAGAATATCAATGATATAGCATGTCTGTAAAATCGATAGCCACCGTTTAGCTGTCGGTTGGCTGACCCCCGCATCATTTCCCAATGACGTTAGATTAAGTAATCCAGCAGATCTACCAGCAAGTAGTTTGATGAATATTCCAAAACTTTTTAAATCCCCTACATTGAGCAGCTGCCTTACATCCCTACTAATATAGGTATCATAATAGTCCATATACCACTTAGTCGGGTTTAATTGCTTATCGTGAATACGTGGGTAAAAACCATTAAATATCACTTCAAATAAACGTTCTTGAGGCACATTTTTTTTTACTAATTGCTGATTTTTCCAATAATCATTTATTTGAGATGGATATAATTCAGACAAGGACAAAGGAAGTAACTTTAAAATTGCAGTCCGACCTGCCAAACTTTGCGATATTTTTTGATCCATTAAAAACTGCTCTGATCCTGTCAGAATAAATCGACCATCAATGGGATCTTCATCCACAAGTGTTTGAATATAGGAAAACAAATCCGGTACTTGCTGGACTTCATCAATAATAATATGTGAATTATACCGATAGAAAAACTCCTTTGGATCCGTTTGGGCCAAGGCTCTTTCCATTGGGTCTTCCATGGAAATATAGGTATATGTCGGAAAAGCCATCTTTGCTAGCGTGGTTTTCCCTGATTGCCTGGGACCTGTTAGCGTAATCACAGGATATTGTGTGGCAAGTTTTTTTAATTGAGATTCAATATGGCGTTTTATCATCGCCTATTATTATGACATGATCTTACTTTCTTGTAAATCCAATATTCAATATTTGATTTACAAAAACATGGAATTTGTCAATATTTTCAATATGTTATACATTGCAAATTATTTTTATCTATCGGTATTACTATAGAATTACCTTAGAAATGAACATTCTGTAAGATTATCCATAAATATAATTATATAGGTTTTAGAGGTGTCATATATGGACCCGTTCTGAAGTCAATGAAAAAAGCATAAAAAAGTAAT
>CAYZSU010000010.1:0-43285 GCA_964480565.1 uncultured Myxococcales bacterium
GTTGATTCTGCCATGCAGTACCATAATTCCCTGCTAAATGACTATATTTTTTCAATTCTGGATAGCTATTGGCAGGTAGCATTTCACTATGCGTATATACATTAACGCCTGTGTCCTGTGTTTGCTTTAATAATAATTCCAAATCTAATAAATCATGGCCCGATACCAAAATACATTTCCCTGCAACAGGTGTAATACGCACAGGCGTTGGCTCAGGATGCCCATATTTAGTGGTATTTGCGCTATCAAGCATTGCCATGACATCAATATTGACCTTGCCACATTCCAAGTTTGCATTTAATAATTGATTAGCATCCGCAGATGAATCCCCTAACAGTGCCATCGTATCACTAATAAAAGTATATACAGCATCACTTTCCACTCCCAATTGCATGGCATGATAGGCATAGGCAGCTAAACCCTTTAAGCCATAAAGTAAAAGTTCTTGCAAACCAACAATATCCTCACCCAATACGTTTTTCCGATGATCGATTTGGTATGTAGCTTCTATTGCGCTAGTTTGATTGTCATTTATTTGAAACTGTGTTGAATCAGTTAAAAAACTCCGACCCGTTTCAATCAATGCCTCGTAATTTTTCTCATCAAAACTAACATTGGTCACTGTTGTAAATAAGGCATCCAGAAAAAAATGATTAACAGCGGTATTTCGCGGGCAATCACCCTTTTTAACTTCAATCGCCACCTGCTTACTCAATTCGATAAGCATATCATTTAATGCAGATACTGACTCTGTTTTACCACATACACCGCGGACTGAACATCCGCCTTTTGCGGTTTGCTCACATTGATAGCAATACATAAATTCTCCTTTTCAATTGTTATTTTTTTATGATGGACATGCCCAAGAACGTGTACGTTGTGGGCAGTCCGGATGATATAATCGGAATAACACTATGATTCCTTGATGCTCGTCAAGCTATACTGCAAATGCATTCAATTTATTTTTTTGATGAATAGTAATTTTCTTCTGATTCACTGAAATAATCTTCTTTTGAGATAATAACGCTAAATTTCGTGATAAGGTTTCCGGTTGCACACCCAGATTTTTTGACAGCTCTTTTTTAGACATGGGTAATAAAATGCAGTCTGTTTTCTGCAGTTTACTTTGTTGCATAATATACAAAGCCAGTCGATTAATTGCCTGAGTCAATGATAGTGCGGATAACATTTCATTATAGTGTCGCAATAGCTTTGACATGACACCCAGTAAACTCATGCTAATATCCGGATTTTCTTTAATCATCTTAAGAAATGGCTGTTTTTGAATAGCAATGATATTTCCAGACTGAATCATAATTGCAGTCACTGGATAATTAATACCTGAAAACATTGCCGCTTCTGCAAATATTTCTCCAGGCATCACACGGCGAATTAATTTTTCATTTCCATCGCTATTATATTTAATTAAATTAACCTGTCCGCTCATAAGAATATACAGCGCATTAGCGCAATCCCCTTCAGTAAAAATAATATCTCTTTTTTTATATGCACTTTCAGATGAAATAGATGCAATTTCATCACATTGTGACTCGCTTAAATTAGAAAATAATAAACAGGACTGAATGGCATTGCGCATTATATAATCCCAAAACCAAGCATGAAAGCCATTACAATAAGCATTGTACTTACAATTTTTTGAATCCATGCCAGTGTTATTTTTTTCAAAAATCGCTTTCCAAAATAAGATCCTATGAATGCGCTTATGCACCCCACAATCAATACACCAATAAGATTATGATGATCTAAATCCAATAAATCCGATTTTAAAAAAGTAAGCCCATAGGTGCTCAATCGCATGACATCCACAACAATGGCTGACACACAAATAGTACCCACTAATTCAGTTTTACTTAATTTCATTTGCTTTAAAAATAAAGTTCGAAGCGCACCTTGATGCCCGGATATTCCTCCAAAAAAACCCGATAAGACTCCTCCCACAGGCAACCATTTTTTTGATATCAATGACAATTGAATCGGCGCAAGCTCAATAACAACAAAGGTTAATATCAACAATGCAATAACAAATTTTTCAGCTGTCACGCTAAAGGAGCGTTCAAAAAATACATAGTCAAATAATACAGGCATATGCATTAAATGACTTAATAAATGAGCACCTACAATAGCAGCCAATCCTGCGGGCACTGCAAATAAAACAACAATTTGTATTTTCGCATATTTCCCCATAAGGATTACCTTAAACAAATTGTTGGCCAAGTGCACAATAGCAGTAGCTGCCACTGCAATTTCTATTGGAAAAAACAATGCAAATACAGGCATCAACAATGTGCCTAATCCAAAACCACTAAATAATGTTAGAGCAGAGACTATTAGCGCTGCAATTGATATAATAATATATTCCATAAATTAATCCAAAAAATATGATTGTACTTGAGATCGTTCTTCTTCTAATAGAAACCAATTAAGCTGCTCCCTTGCATGCACCATTGCAGCAGGATAATATTTTTTCATGCCATTGGGATCCTCTACAATTAAATCAATGACCTGATGTTTTTTAGCACCAGACACATAAAAAACAATATTTTTGCAATGATTAATCATGCTGAGTGTTAACGTCATGCGCGCTACTTTAGGTTCGATAATCGGCGGTGATACAGCTCTGACATAATGCGTTTTTTCATTAAGCACAGGATCATCAGGAAAAAGCGATGCCGTATGACCATCTGGCCCAATCCCTAGCTGAATTAAATCAAATCCATCTATTTTATTTTTAGTAAAAAAACGAGTAATTTCATTTTCATACGATTTTGCAGCCTGCTTGGGCGTTTTTTCAGATAGTGTTGAAATTGGGTGTATATTATCGTCCGGTATAGTGATATATGATAATAATGAATCCTTTACCATCGCATAATTACTATAAAAATGAGACTGATCAACAAAACGCTCATCACCCCAGAACAAATGCACTCTTGACCAGTCAATCATGTCTTTATAGGTGCGACCCAAATGCGCATATAGACTACGTGGCGAATTTCCTCCTGCCAATACAAATGAAAAAAGACCATGATCAGAAATACATTGATCAGCCTTAGATGCAATGTACTCACACATAGCAGTTTCCATTTTTTCTTTTTCATCAAAACGAGCAATCTTCGTTGTTTGTGTCATAAATCCTCACTGATGTTATAATCGCCATTTTTTCGATTTTATTAACGCCCCTGATTCTTTGGGACCCCACGTACCTGCAGAATAAGTATATAACGGTGATTGTGAATACTCACCATACCAATCATCAAGCAAAGGCGCAATGAGTTTCCAGCCAAGCTCCAAGGCATCACTTCTCACAAATAATGTTTGATCCCCCAACATACTATCTAGCAGTAATCGCTCATATGCATCGGAAAGCGCCACATTCATATCATGCTTATAGTTAAAATTCATACTCAATGACCCCATGCATAATTTAGGTCCTGGATGTTTGGCTTGTATTTGTAATGATATGCCCTCTTCGGGCTGAACATTTAATATCAGGATATTGGGGGATAGGGTTATTGGTGCTAGCTTTGCGAACATCGAATGAGGAACTTGCTTAAACGTAATTGCGATTTCACTGCATTTTTGAGGCATTTTTTTACCTGCACGCAAATAAAACGGCACGCCCTGCCATCGCCAATTATCAACAAATAAACGCGTTGCCACATAGGTCTCTACGGTTGAATCTGACGCAACGCCATTCTCATCTAAATAGGCGCACATATGCTGACCCTCAACCTGGCCAGCGCTATATTGTGCTCGTATTGCATTGCGTTGTAAGGATTCTTTTGCAAATGGCCGAATTGATCGAAGCAATTTCACTTTTTCCTCGCGAATGCAATTGGCTTCAAAACTAGCAGGTGCTTCCATGGCAACAAGCGCCAACATTTGCAGCATATGATTTTGATAAATATCACGAAGTAATCCTGAGGTTTCAAAATAACCCGCACGATGCTCAACACCCAATTTTTCAGACACTGTAATTTCAATATGATCGATATAGTTTCGATTCCAAATAGGCTCAAATATTATATTTGCAAATCGCAGCATTAAAATATTTTGCACAGTTTCTTTGCCCAAATAATGATCAATGCGATAAATTTGATTTTCATCCAGCTGTGATAACAATGCCCGATCCAACCTGATTGCACTTTGCAGATCAGAGCCAAATGGTTTTTCAATAACCACACGCCCATGCGCAAACGCATCCTGATTTTTAATAATAATTTGACTATCGCTTAATTGCCCAATGATCGTTTCCATAATTGTCGGAGGCGTTGACATATAGAATACCGGCGCAATATCAATATTGTACTGGGAGTTTAATTGAACGATCTTGCACTTTAACGCATCATATAATTCATTGGATGCATAATTCCCAGCAATATAATGAAGGTAATTAAAAAACTTAAGATCTGGTTCGGATATTTTCGCAATTTCGATTAATGCCTTATGCATTTTCTTTCGGAATTCATCCATTGTCATCTGAGTGCGTGCACAACCAATCACATAAAAATTTCTTGGCAATAATTTGCGCTTATA
Organism: uncultured Myxococcales bacterium; assembly: GCA_964480565.1. GTDB lineage: Bacteria > UBA10199 > UBA10199 > 2-02-FULL-44-16 > JAAZCA01 > CAYZSU01. Next base: position 4,555 of record CAYZSU010000010.1, read on the forward strand.
TAAATGATATAGTGCAGGAATTAATTTCCGACATGTTAAATCACCGGACGCACCAAATATCACATACCCCTGCGAATTGGGACGTTGTTCAATACATAAATCACCTGGTGAAAAACATGTGCTCGCTTTCATCCGTTAAGTCCTAGCTTTAGCAAACTGATCCGCTCTTGCATGCGATACTTCTCCAGCTCCAGCAGACTTACCATCCATCGACTCTGGCCGCCCCAAAGCATGTCCCCCAAACTCATTTCGAAGCGCAGCAAGGACTTTATTTGAAAACACATCCTTTTGTCTGGATTCAAATCGTTTAAACAGTGCATGCGCAATGCCAGTGGCACTGACCCCAGTATCCACCGCTTGCTGTACTGTCCAACGACCTTCACCAGAATCTTCGACATAACCGTCCACATCCTGCAACTTAGGATCTTTTTTAAATGCATCCTCAAGAAGCTCCAGCAACCATGATCTAACCACCGATCCTTGATTCCAAATATGCGCCACATCTGACATATTAAAATGCTCGGCATAGGGTGATGATTGTAAAATCTCAAAACCTTCGCCATAGGCTTCCATCATGGCATATTCAATACCATTATGAACCATCTTTACAAAGTGGCCTGCGCCATGTGGTCCACAATATAAATACCCATTGGGTGGACACAATGTATCCAGTATAGGCTGCATATGCTCAAAGTCTGATTTTTCACCACCAATCATCGTGCAATATCCTACTTTTAACCCCCATACACCACCGGATACCCCAGCATCCATATAATGAATGCCCTTTTCTTTCATACGTTTGGCACGAGTAATATCATCTTTATAATAACCATTGGCACCATCAATAATTAAATCCCCTTTATTCAAAATCATTGATAGCTCTTCTAAGTGCTGATCAATAATATCGCCAGCAGGTAGCATCAACCAAACAACCCTTGGGCCAGTTAATTGACCCACTAACTCTTGTAAACTAAAGGCCGCAATTGCCCCTTCAGACGTGAGTTCATGAATTTTTTTATCACTCCGATTATGAACAACAACCTCATGCCCGCCTTGAATTAATCGCCTGGTCATATTCGCGCCCATACGTCCTAAACCAATAATACCAATTCTCATTATATCCTCCAAAGTTAATACTACTATTAAATTTAGGTAGTTGAATTGATTGAATGTGGCAAACACTTTCTGCGGATATTGACTATTTTTTTAGACCATGACAAAACACTTCGAAAACAACGACTATATAATTAATACCTACAGCAACACTGTAGAAACTTAGTGGATATCGAATGACCATTTCAAAATTAACTTTAGCAGATAAACAGCAAGTCAATGCATACTTTGATGCTTACCAGCCTCACATATCTGAGTATACATTTACGAGCTTATGCGCATGGAACAGCAGCCGCCCCATTTATTATTACGATTCAGGAACAGGCATTGCCTTTTTAATCAAGCAAGATGATAAAGTGATTCTATTTGGCGATCCGTTGGGAACAATGGACTTTGAAAAATTGTGTTTTTATTCCAAACAAACTCTTGGTGCAGCGATTGTATCTGGCAAACGCATTCATAAAAAATTTAGCACCCATTGCCCCTCAATTACATGGACACGTGATCCAGACTATGATGATTATATGTATAATCAAAGCGATTTAGCGCTATTGCCTGGAAATCGATTTCACAAAAAGAAAAATTTAATCCATAAATGTGATCATTTAAATTGGTCGTATGAACCCATTTCAAATGAAATTATCCCTGAAATTGAAACCTTTATGCATAATTGGTATAAGCATAAGCAATGCCAAGTAGGATCTGGGCTATGGAATGAATTTCAAGCATTATCCTATGTACTCTCACATTATAATCAGCTCGCTGCTTTTGGCGGACTCATTCGCATTGATGGACAAATCGAAGCATTTACAATTGGTGAGAAGCTAAATTCAAAAACAGGTGTCATTCACTTTGAAAAAGCCAATACCGCATACACGGGATTGTATCAGCTCATCAATCGTGAATTTGCCAAACGAACACTTGAAAATTTTAAATTTATCAATCGCGAACCAGACATGGGTATTCCAGGGCTTAAGCAAGCCAAACACAGCTATCATCCATCCCATATGATTGAAAAATATCGATTTACTTGCCAGTAACTGCTTTTTTTACAATAGATGTAAGCGCATCATCATTGAAGGGCTTTTCTATATAATCCACCGCACTTGCCGACTTCAAAAATTCTGGAATTTCCGTTGTTTCCTTGGACCCTGTGGTAAATAGCACCGTTATATCTGAACTTAATGCCCGTATATCATTGAATACGCGCTCGGTTTCCCCCAACATCTCTAGCGTAACAAATGGCAAAATGATAAGTTTAATTGCATCCTGATTTTCTTTAAACAATTTTAATCCCTCATCACTATCTTCATGGCTTAGAATATTATATTCATTCTCAAATAATTTAATTACAACATCAATGGGCATTTTTTCATCATCAACGATTAAAATTGATTGATCTTTTTCCTTTGATTCTGTTTTCTTCTTTCTTGCGCCACCTGTTGCCTTCATACGCGCTAAGGCTCGCGCTTTGGCAAGTTCTACTGCGGACAATTTCTTTTCTTCCTTGGGAGAAGCATCATCTGCTGGCTCAGACGACGACTCAGCCGCTTCACTTGCTGGTTTAGTATCACCTGTATCCGTTGTATCACTTTTTTTCAATGCATCATCCGTATCTGGCACAGCAGCAGGCAAGGCATCCATATCAGAATCACTAACTGCAGACATCGCAGGCACCTCTTGAGGTAAAGGAACTGTTTCAGCAGCTGTGGACGTTTTAGCGCCCTTATCCGGCAAAGGACCATCCAAATCAGTAGCCTTATCATCAGCTGAAGCTATAGGTAAAGATGCTGGCATGGGCGGCATGGTGCTCGTTGCGGCATCAGGTAATGTTAAATTGAATTGAAGTGGCGATAGTTTAATGCCTAAGTTAACATCCGCAGTATCACTGATATTTTCAATCGCAGGCTGATAATGCGTATCTAAATAGTGCATTAATCCAAACATAATGACTGCCAAACCACCAAGCACACCCAAAATCCAAAGCAATGACAATGGAGTTAATACAGCAATTCCACCCATCAACAAAATACAAATAATAATATATATCATACAATATCTCCAAATAGATTCTCACGGGCAATCCCGTGGTACTACTGAACAACCACATGCTGCATATGATAATAAAGAAGCATTTACCCATGCAAAATCGAACATGCATGGTACTTTGTTGCCCTGCTCTTGAAATCTATCCAGCAGCAACGCAAGCGAGACAGGGAAGGCTCCGACGGCTTTTGCCGGTGGAGGGGGCTTTGCCAAGCCTCTAAAAGTAGATAACTGTTTGTCTTTTTTTTCCTTTTTTGTTATTGTCCTTTATAATATGGAGGATTTAATGTTTGATGAAAATAACAAAGATGCAAAAACAACAATATTTCCAGTAACAATGCTTAAGGTTTCCAAAGAATGGGTTGACAACCTATTTAATGAAATCAAACGCACTGTCATGACCAAAGCCATTTCTTGTGATTGTTCAAAAGAGTTTTTGGCAAGTTTAAATGAACTCAATTTAACATTCTCAGATGATGCCAAAATCCACGTATCATTCCCAAATAACATCAGGACTGAATCTACTCCAGAACCCCTTTCCAATCAACCAAATGAAGTCCCTACAGCAAGCTCTGACAGTGTCAATGAAAGTAAAGATGACGAAGTCATAGAAGACAATAGCGCAGAAACTGAAGAGGACAAAGAAGACATCGAATAAATATGTCCTTTAATGTTCATCATCTACCACTAATTCCTCTGAAATATGTTTGCTATCTTGCTTCGGCAAATAAATATCAAAGATCAATTTATTTTCATCTAAATGATGCCAATAGATATTACCACCATACCCGTTAATGAGTCCTTTAATAGCAACATATTTCTCATTATCCATAATATCCTTATGTTCACCCTGCATTAATGCAAAGTGAATTTTAATATAATCCCCAACCATAATCTCAGGCATATGCGCCTGAAAAACCTCATTAACATGCACATTTTTTGTTTCAATATGAAGCTCGTGATGGAAAATACCTGCTTTCCAAAAGGATGTTAGCAATGAAAATAGGATATCCGTTAGGATACGACTGTTTCCAGACACCGGCCATAATTTTGAATGATAATAGGTTTGTACGGTAAGTGCATATGGAATACACAGCCCAAGGCGCTCAATGATATTTTGTAGCAATGTATTTATATCAATAACATAGCCTCCCAAAATAGCATTACAATCAACAGACATCACCTGACCTAAATGTTTTAACATTGACTCTAGGTGATTTCTCATACCTTGCTGGATGGATGTTTGCTCCTCCACGAACAAATACTGATCAACATCTTCCAACAACTTATTAATATAACCGATTTCCGTAATAATACCACCAGCCACTGACTGAACTTGATCGCCAGTGGCCGCTCGCTGCTCTAAACTAGGTTGAGCACTTTGCAGCTCTGACAATGTCGACTTAATGGGACCCAGTTCATCGATGAGCCCCCTATTTTCCGTTTGCAATTGGTTAATTGTATTTGTCGCGCTTGTCAGTGCATCTGTTTTTTCCTTAATACCTGATTCAAGCTGACTTAACAAACTAACGCGATCCAAAACCGCTGCCAATTGTTTTTTATTTTTTGCAATATCCTCATTTAGTGATTTAGCGGCATTATCATTATTATCCAGAATCAATTTCGACAAACCCTTGCGCATCTTATGCAATTTAAGAATTATTTGCCCCATCTCATCGGATGCAATATTCTCCCAAGACCATGGTTTATTTAAGTAGCCACTTTTCATATCTTCCAACACGTCAGAAATTTGATCTTTAGACTGAATCAATCGATTATAAATATAGATCAAAAACACACTGATAAATGCAGCCAGCAGCAAACTAATTGCCCCATACTTAATATTGTCAAAGCGCATGCTATCTAGCTGATGCGTCACTATTGTTGAAAAAGTACTTCCCTGCGCAAGCATAGCTTGATGTAGTTTTTCACGAATATTATTTTCTAATGAATTAATTTTTCGAATCAATGTAGGGAGTTTCTTATCATTACGTGCATTTATTGTGGAATCAATATTTAACTTTTGACCACTCTCTGCAGACAAAATAGCCAAGTCCTTCATTAAAGGGAAATAATCATCAAAATGCATTTTCACATCAATGAGCAAGTTATACACATGTTCCCATTTATAGGATAAGGCATATTCCAATTTTTTATTAAAAGAGCCCTTTCGCTGATCCGCCAAGTTTAAAACACGATCCAACCCTATTTCCGACGCAACTATACGAATCTCACGCACATGATTAAACTCCTCCATAAGATCATAACAAATACGATAATCTTGATCGATATTATTGAGGGCATTGATATGATGGGCACAATCGCTGGCACTTAAACGAAGCAATAAAAAATAGGAGATACAAAGCAATATACCAATAAATACAAATCGCCATTTTAATGACAAATATTTCACATATCCCCCTCAAAGTGTGCCCCTATATTAAAGGCTGTTTAAAATAAATTCAATACACGGATGCAACTTAATTCAATAAAACTTCATTTTGAGAGAAGTCTACTATTTGGAATAACCAAAAAATGTCCATCTACGTAGAGCATCCCGTCAATCCTAAAAACAGAACACCTCTTCAAATTAACCATAACAGGGAATTATAGAAAATTAAAAAAAATAAAATGAACATTAAACCCAACAACAACGCCTCTATAACACCATTCTACTCAAACGATATAGAACCCATCCTGCATAGGCAACTGTTTCAAATGACAATCCTCTCACCTGTTTACCTTCTCAAAAAATTGACAGCCTTGTATCGAGATAATATAGGAAACCTATGTTTATACTGACTTTCAAACGAAATGGACGGATCTTATTTCAACATGATATCACCCCTAAGTCCATTATCATCGGACGATCAAAGAACAATACCATTCAATTAATGGACAATGATATTTCACGCCAACATTGCCGAATCGAATGGATTGGTAAAGATATTCAACTTACTGATTTATCTCGAAACGGCACATTCTACGGTACCCAACGCATCACAGATCCTGTCATATTATCTGATGGCGATCATTTTTCTATTGGACCTTGGAAAATTGAACTAAAAAATAAAGAACGCGCTGTGCCTATTCAAACAGCCATTCAAAATCGAGCGATCACTAATATTATTAGCATCGATCAAGCAACATCCCATATAACTAAACAATTTATTGAGTTTAAAATCCATACGCCGGGACAATCAAACTTTACTGTTCGAACATCGGCAAGTCATATTTGTATCGGCCATCATGCAAGCTGTGATATTTGCATTGCAGACCCCTTTATATCGCGTGAGCATTGTCAATTAAGCATGTCTTTGGATCAGCTTTTTCTTACAGATCTTAACTCTACCAATGGTACCTTTGTAAAGAATGAGCGTATCCATGATATTGCATTGCAGTCCACTGGATCATTCTCAATTGGAAAATCTATAATACAATATGTAAAAATATCTGAGGACACCACTATTTTACCAAGCACAGATACATGCCTTGGGGCTTTAATCGGACAATCAAGTAGTATGCGAAAAATATTTTCAATCATTCAAACCGTGGCCCCCTCAACCTCTGCCATATGCATACAGGGACCAAGCGGCTCAGGCAAAGAAGTAATTGCCAGAGAAATCCATAACAGTAGTCATCGCAAGAACAAGCCATTTATTGCAGTTAATTGTGCCGCCATTCCAAGCGAGCTGATCGAAAGCCACTTATTCGGGCATGAACGTGGGGCTTTTACAGGTGCTATTGAGCGAAGCAAGGGATACTTTGAACAAGCAGATGGTGGCACATTATTTTTGGATGAAATTGGCGACATGCCATTAAAATTACAATCCCGATTATTGCGTGTATTAGAAGATCACACATTTACGCGACTTGGCAGCTCTCATATCATTAATACTGATTTTCGTTTAATTACAGCCACGCATCAAAATCTACGGCAGATGAATATCAACAAACAATTTCGAGAGGATTTATTTTTCAGATTGATGGTGCTACCCATTTACGTGCCATCACTTGCAAGCCGAAAACAGGATATTGAATTATTGGTACATCATTTTACTAAGACTTTATCACCAACTACTCACATTCATATAACTGCATCGGCATTGAATAAATTAAAAAATCATAATTGGCCTGGCAATGTCCGCGAACTTAAAAACACCATTGAACGAACCATTGCATTATACCCCAATGAACGAATTATCGATGCCCATCATATTGATATAATCGCTGTTAGCGGCCATTCGAATATTTCCAATTTAAAGGAAATAGAGCGTTTGACATTACTCGATGCATTGCGTGCCAATAAAGGCAATGTCAGCAAAACATCCCTACAGCTAGGTATCTCCCGAGGTACCACCAATTACAAAATCAATGCCTATCGTATTAATGTAAATGATTTTCGTGACAATCATCGGACGGTTTAAGCAACTGCTAATCATTGCTGTAAGACTGGATGCCGGATCAAAGTCCGGCATGACAGGCATTTATGATTGCAATGAGTCCTAAGGTCCAGGAAACGTCAATGCACCCGCATTTCCAAATTTAGGATGTACTACGTGCACTAGGCTTTTCTTCGCTGCCAATCTGCCTCACGAATCAATGCATTTATGCGAGTTTGTTCATTTTGAAGTTCTGCACCTTTATTTTGTGCTACTTGCCCAGCCTTTTGTGCTGCTTCCATTTGCTGACGCGCACGTTGTTGCTGTTTTTTCATGGACTCAGCACTATGGCGAGTATTTTCCAACTTAGCCAATGCTGATTTACGATCTGATTTTCCCTTGGCTAACTTATTTTTTGACTCCGAAAGTTTTTGATTCCAATAGGGGTCCTTTTCCTTTTTCTGAATTTGCTTGTCAGCTGCCGCAACTTCTTTTCCTTCAGATATCATGCGCTGTTCATATTGCTCAGACGTCCCCTTCTCCGAATCCGGTGGCCGTTCATTCATATAATATCTGGATGATTCAATGGCACTGGATACTGCAGGTGGTCGATTTGCACCGGATAGTGCGGCTGCAAACTTAATGGTGGATGCATGCATCGCACGACACAATTCTCCCCAATTATTACGCGCCTCGAGAGCCATTTGCATCTGTGTTTTTTCGATCCACTGCCTCATATTACGATTCAATACTTCTTTATAAAATTTAGCCAAACGAGTTGTTTCTTGGTACCTGGAATTTTGTTGATCAAAACGTGACTTTAAATCCTTAATTTCCCGTGCAGCGCGCTCACCCTGCGTTTTATTTCCATCGACTTCCTGTTGACGGACCTTTACATCAGATTCTGTTTGTCTGGCCTCTTGCTCTGCAACGTTTTTCCTACCTTGGGCTTGACCATAAGCTTCCTGTGCATTTCGAAAATTCATCTGTGCACTAGTTGACGCCGCTTGTTTATCGCCACTTTCACGCCGTTGCTCGACCATTTTCTGACTAATAGCCTGTTGCTGTTGATTTAATGCACTTATATCCGCCATAAATTGACCTCTCATATGCATTATCGGCTGGCATAGTAGTCAAAGTTGCGTGAAAAATGATTTTTTTCATTTTTTTATGAAGGGAGTGCCCTTGGGAACGCCCATCTTCGCAGCTTGGAAAGCCGAATCCAGTTCAGCACCATACTATTATGTATGCGCCTTCATTGGATTTATTGTTTATCAACATGACAATTTAGGTACTCTGCATTAGCAGATGATCTCAGTTGATCAAGCGCTTATGCATTTCCGACAGTAAAAATATAATAGTAGCTGTCCGGCCTTGCAAACAAGACTTCACTTAGCAGTCGTATAGATATACGGTTGCTAAGGGTAAAGTCGCTGTTTATGCCTGAAACATGCTCGTAATTCGATAGAGGCCCAAGCAATCTGAACATCGTTGAAGACTCCCTAAAATTGCTATTTTGAGGGCAGTCCCATGAAACACCTATTAAGAAACTGTTTTTTTTAAAAAAGTCATTTGGGAGACTTTTGAAAATATTAAGACCCAATGGCCAACATCCGATCCAACGCCGACTTCGCATTGACCATTATGCATTCATCCACAAAAATTTCATTCATTTCGCCAATGTGATCCAAGGTCATGCATAAATCGCGCATAGATGTTTTCGCCATATTGGGACACAGTGACCGTGCCAAGGGTAAAATGATTTTATCCCTATGCATCTTTGCCAAGCGCGATACCATATGAATTTCTGTGCCAATAATAACAGTATCACCTGCACTCGCATCATCCACCATTTGCTTTAAATATCCAGTCGAGCCATTGCCATCTGCTGCTTGTACAATTTCTGGCTGGCATTCAGGATGCACATAAATAGAGGCATTGGGGTATTTATTGCGCATACACGCCATATGATCAGCACAAAACAGTGTATGCACATGGCAATACCCCTTCCATACGATCACATCCACATCTGAAATGCGACACTGCGATGCCCATGTCATTATACGTGTTTCCGAAATACCGCATGCAATGGCTGTATTTCGGCCTAAATTCTCATCCGGTAAGAAAAATATCGATTTGCCTTGATCAAATACCCACTTAAATATGGATTTGGCTGACGATGACGTACACACTGCCCCGCCATGTTGCCCACAAAAGGCCTTAATATCCGCAGATGAATTCATATAACAGATAGGGATAAATTGATTGGGTGCCTGATTCTGAATGGTTTGCCACGCTGCATTTACATCTGTAATTGTCGCAAAATCCGCTAAGGGACACCCTGCATCCATATCTGGCAAAAAAACACGTTGACCTTCTTTTGCTAGAATAACACTGGCCTCTGCCATAAAATGTACGCCGCAAAACACAATATATTTAGACGATGTATTGGCACCTGCCTTTGCTAAGGCAAAGCTATCCCCAATATGATCCGCAAAATCAATCACCTCATCCTGCTGATAATAATGTCCCAAAATACATAAATCTGCACCCAATTTGGACTTTATTTGATGAATACGTGCGATAATCTGTGCGTCGCTTAATGATTGATAAGTGTCCATGATATCTGTTTTCATGATGGCCTCACTTTGGGGTATTTATTCTTATGTACTCCATTATAATGAGACGCAGCTTAGCCACATAGAATCAAAATGCAAGCTAGCAGGCCATTGCATCAATGCATTATTTATCACATTTATAAACACGTCCACCTGCAATGACCATTAATAGTAATTTATTACCAATTAAATTACAAATCTGCTTTGGGGATTGAACAAACAAGTCTGCGAATTTCTTTTGATCTTGCCCCTCAATTTCAAATGAACAACTGACTTGATTCTCGTTCGCCTCACAAGTCACTATGGTCTCTTCATTAACAAATTTCACAGTTCCTTTGGCATTTTGACAGCCTGAAATTATATTTCCATTGAGTTCATCATTGGGGACTTTTCTAAATTGAACAGTCATACGGCCTCCTATGTTGTCACTTCAGTTGCCCCATATTAATATTATCGGCTGATTTAACGCTAAAGGTGCTTATCGGGTTGTTGAAAAATAGGTATTTTGAGGAATATCCATTTTTTTAAATATAAATAAACCTATTCTTTCAAAAAAAAGGAAAAATAATTAAAAATTACAATTTGTTGATCCATATCAATGTTTCTCGCAGATCAATATTATAATAAATATGCCTCAAGGAGGCATTATGACAAAGGAAGTTCGAAAAATAATCACAATTGACGAGGACAAATGCAATGGTTGTGGGATCTGTATCCCTTCATGCAAGGAAGGGGCATTGCAAATTATCGATGGCAAAGCCAAATTAATCAGTGATGTGTATTGTGATGGACTGGGCGCATGCTTGGGCACCTGTCCACAGGATGCCATTCATATTGAATCCCGTGAAGCCGATGCATTTGATGAAAAGGCAGTGGAAGAACATCTGCACGATCAGGCTAAAGCTCATAATCACTCACGTCCACCTGCGACACCATGTTCATGTCCAAGCTCACATGCACAAAAGGTTACCCCCAAAGAATCTCCCAACGACAGCAATCAATGTTCACAACTTCAAAATTGGCCCATTCAATTACATCTATTACCCCCTAATGCACCGTACTTAGCCCATAGCGATATCATCTTATTAGCTGATTGTAGCGCTGTGGCATATGCTAATTTACACCGCGATTTTATCAAGGATCGTATTGTAGTAATGGCATGCCCTAAGTTGGATGATACTGGCCCTTATGCTGCAAAACTCGCTCATATATTCCAAACACAAGATATTAACTCATTGGAAGTAGTGATTATGGAAGTTCCATGCTGCACTGGGTTAATTCAAATTGTAAAACAAGGCATCGCTGATTCCAAATGCAATATTGAGTTCACCCATACCTGCATTAAACTTGACGGCTCACGCATGGACATGCAAAATACAGACTAATTAAGTGGCTTTCCCCCAAAAAATACCTATCTGGAAATAGTTTATGCATCCCCAAACAACAGATGGGTATTTTTTAATACCTCCATTTTACTTAGCAATACAGGAACTGCCATTGAAAACGCCCATTATGTCTGGAGCATTTATGTCCTTTATTACTGATATTCATATTCATTCCAAATATTCCCGAGCCACATCCAAGCAATGTGATTTAGAAAACCTATATATTTGGGCACAGAAAAAAGGCATCGATGTTATTGGCACAGGCGATTTCACACATCCTGCATGGCGGCGCGAACTTAAAGAAAAGCTCATTCCTCAGGATAATGGCTTATTTGCACTATGCCCAACTATTGCGAGTAAATATGACTCCATGGTGCCAGGTACTTGCAAACAGCCCGTGCAATTCATGCTCACCGTAGAAATATCCACGATTTATAAATTTGGTGATAAAACACGCAAAGTACATCATATCATCTGTATGCCCTCGCTAGAAGCAGCCGATCGATTTGCTGCGCGCCTGGATGAAATTGGCAATATTAACTCCGATGGTCGGCCCATTTTGGGGTTGAACTCACGCAACCTACTTGAAATTGCATTGGAATGCAACGAACATGCACAACTCATTCCTGCACATATTTGGACACCTTGGTTTTCTGCCATGGGATCCAAATCCGGTTTTGATAGTATTGATGAATGTTACCAAGACCTAAGCCATCATATTACTGCCATTGAAACAGGGCTATCCTCTGATCCTGAAATGAACTGGCGCATTCCATCCTTGGACCGATTTCGACTCATCTCAAACTCAGATGCACACTCACCTCAAAAAATTGGTCGTGAAGCCACCTGTTTCTCATGCGAAAAAACCTATTATGCGATATTTCAAGCATTAAAAACAGGGGATGGCTATGCAGGTACAATCGAGTTCTACCCAGAAGAAGGCAAATACCATATGGACGGGCATCGAAAATGCCAAATATGCATGGACCCAGTAAATACACTCAAATGCAATTGCATCTGTCCCTCATGTAAAAAACCATTAACAATTGGCGTTATGCATCGCGTGGAAACACTTGCAAAACGTGATATTGGGACAGATATACCTAATACAGCAGGACATGTAGACCATTTAATTCCACTGACAGATATTCTTTCGGAAATACTTAATGTTGGACCCAGCAGCAAGCGAGTACAATCGGCCTATGAACATCTATTAGCAACCTTAGGCCCTGAAATGCAATTATTAACACGCCTTCCCATTCATGATATTGCCTCTCAAACAAATGACGTACTTTCACAAGCCATACATCGCATGCGAAATAAACAAGTATCCCGCAATGCTGGCTATGATGGTGAATTCGGCATTATTACAGTATTTTCAAAAGATGAACGTATGCGTTTTTATGATAAATATATGTTCACATCCTAAAATAATTATCAAATTACAGATTTGCGAGCACCTAGAATCTAAACATTTTTGAACAACCCCACAAATTGCCTATTTCCAGGAACAATCCCATATCACAATTGATGGGCAAACTATTGAGATTTTATCAACTGATAAGAATATCATTGATGCTGCCGATCGGGCAAACTTAGGTATTCCTGCGCTTTGCTATCGTGAGAGAAGATTTGAAGGAAATCCGAAAAATGCGTCTCTTGAAATACCAAAAAGACATCAAGATAGGAAGCCCGTGCAAATATGATTGCTCAGGAGCAAGCAACTGTTGCGGATGATATATTGACGGAAGTTCTAATTTGCAATCAAGGTAAAGGGAATAAACTTGATATTTCAAGTGACTTTTCTGATCAGATTAATAGATTCCCACGGACTTGGAGACTGTGTCGGTGAAGGGGGCGACGCAAGCCCCTAAAAATCGAATGGATAAAATTGTCGCATGAAATGAAAAGACCATTCTCGATAATATCGAAAATGGTTTTTTTTCCTGATTGGGGTGACTAGCCGGATTTGAACCGGCGGCCTTCTGGGCCACAACCAGACGCTCTAACCAACTGAGCTATAGCCACCATATTGTCGAATATTTTTAGCGAATCTCATATTATTTGTCCATAAAAAACGTATAAATTCTTATAACAATCACTATAGCTCGTATAACTTCGATTAAAATGATTAAAGAGTTCAGGCATAAGTGAGGCTGCCCTGCTATTTCGAGGATAATCTGGACACATTTCAATACCCCATAATTGACTCCCTACGATAACTCCTTTATAGTCCATCACTATGAACAATACAGATCAATTTATAAGCAATGAAAACAAAGTCAGTGCCCATAACTATCACCCACTTCCAGTGGTAATCTCCAAAGCCCAAGGCATTTGGGTCACTGATATAAATGGAAAAAAATATATTGATATGCTTTCCGCTTACTCCGCTGTCAACCAAGGTCACAGGCACCCAAAAATAATTCAAGCACTGATAGATCAAGCGCAAAAGCTTACACTAACATCGCGCGCCTTTCATAATGATCAAATGGGACCATTTTTAAAAAAGCTCACATCTCTATGTGGATATGACAAAGCCCTACTTATGAACACTGGTGCAGAAGCTGTTGAAACAGCGATTAAAGCCGCCAGACGTTGGGGATATAAAACAAAAGGAATTAAAGAAGATCAGGCGAATATTATTGTATGTCAGGAAAATTTTCATGGACGAACCACCACCATTATCGGTTTTTCCACAGATCCTGACTGCCGTGATGGATTTGGACCATTCACCCCTGGCTTTAAAATTATTCCTTATAATGATACTCGTGCATTAGAAGATGCTATTGATGACAATACAGTCGCATTTTTAGTAGAACCTATCCAGGGTGAAGCAGGCGTCAACGTCCCTGATGCAGATTATATAAAACAATGCCATGAGATCACCCTTAAGCACAACGTCCTATTAATTTGTGATGAAATTCAAACAGGGCTTGCACGCACAGGTCAATTATTTTGCTCAGATTGGAGCCATATCAAACCGGATATTATCTGCATGGGTAAAGCACTCGGCGGTGGCGTTTATCCAGTATCTGGCATTTTAGCCAATCATGATATCATGGATGTGGCTTTTGAACCTGGCAATCATGGCTCTACATTTGGTGGTAATCCTCTGGCCTGCGCAGTGGCAAGTGCAGCACTCGATGTCATTATCGACGAAGATTTAAGCAATCGATCCAATGAACTTGGCAGGTACTTTAGACAGCAACTATCCAAAATAGAACACCCACTGATTAAAGATATACGAGGCAAAGGATTGCTGATTGGCCTTGAACTGACAGAACTTGCACGACCATTTTCGATTAAATTACTTGATAAAGGTATTTTAGCCAAGGACACCCATGGCTATACACTTCGATTCGCCCCACCATTAACAATCAATAAAGAAGATATTGATTTTACACTCGCTCACATCACTGAAGTCCTATTTTCACAATAAGAAAAGGCCTACAAAATGCAGGCCTTATTAATTTCATCCATAGATCTTATATGTAGTACATCAATATATTTATACAAAGATCTTATGCCCGCATTCATCTGATTCGGACAAATAAGTCATCATTCCACCTGGTTCAACACCCTCAATTAAGTCATCCATTGTCAGCCCCAATAATTCCATAGCCATGGAACATGCGATAAATCGCCCACCCAAGTCACGAATAGTTACTAAATACTCTGGTATGCTGATGATTGTACACTCTGAATTTTCTTTTTTGCAGGGTTTATCTTCCAACCAAAGCTGAAAAAAACCTTTATCTGCAATCTTTATCGATTGATCAGATTCTATGCAACTAGATCCTTTTTGTTTTCGCAATATATCTAGTCCGTCAAAAATAAAAAAGATCGTTACATTTCGTCCCATTGCAGCCGCTGTAGATCCAACCATCAATGCCGTTGAAATACGTGGAATATCTTTATTAGAAATCATAATCATCAGATCTTGATTTTCTTCTTTCATAGATACTGTTTTTTTCATAGACAACTCACTGTTCTGAATAGCTGTAGTTCCACCTGGTTTTTGCAAATATGCAATAAAATCACTATCCTCTTTGTATGAATCCAAAAGTATATTCCCTGTTTTCTCTGCCCAGCGAGTAATATCCACTAAAAATGTCGAATCCGATGCGACCGCCTTAACCTTATGCCCCGCAGGAATAGTCTCAAATTTTTCCTGCAATTTAAGAATCGGCCCAGGACATGCGAGTCCACATAAATCAAGATGCATTATATCGACATCCGACAAATCATCTTTTATAGGAAGTTCACGTCTTGTAATGGGCTGCACTTCATTTAAATGCGTATTTAAAATTGCATATGTATGCATACCACCGCTTAAATTATAACAATCAAAACCATTATGAGATAATATGCAGCATACATTATAGGAATTAAGCCCTGTATTACAGCATACTAATATTTTCTTATCACGAGGAAATTCACTCAAACGCGATCGTATTTCTGCAAATGGAATATTCACCGCATTTGAAATATGTTTAAATTCGTATTCCATAGGTGTACGCACATCAACTAAAAAATAATCGCTTAAATCATCATTGCCTTTTAATGTCAGTTGTTTAAATTTATTTGACAATAAGTTCTCAGCAATAAATCCAATGTAATTTAAAGGATCTCTGGCAGAGTTATATGGTGGCGCATATGCGGTTTCAAGATGGCTTAAACTTTCCACATTACCACCCAGGCGAATCACAGTTGATAATACATCAATACTTTTATCCACACCGGCATGCCCTGTCACTTGTGCACCTAGAATTTGTTTATCTTCTTTTGAAAATATCACCTTTATATGCAAAGCTTGGCAACCTGGATAATATTTAGCATGTGCATTGGGATGAATGTTAATCACCTCATACCAATCATTATCATTGGGTCGCATGCGCTGAAGCATTTTTTCATTTAAGCCCACAGCACCGACACTTAAGTCAAATACTTTGCATATTGTTGTTGCTGTCACAAAATCCTGTTTAACTGAATTTTCATCATGCACATTTTGTGCAACAACCCGTCCTTGTTTATTTGCAGGACCTGCCAATGGAATCAACATTGATTGCTCTGACACAAAATGATTTACTTCAATGGCATCACCAAGCGCATAAATATCAGGATCAGATGTTTGCAAATGCTCAGTAACTTTAATTCCACCTACCGCATTAAGCTCAAGGCCTGTGTCTTTAATAAATGACGTATCTGGACGCACACCTATTGCAAATACGATGATATCTACATCAATAGAATCACCATTATCAAAAACTAACTGTTTACAATCATCTGTCTGAGCCACTTTGACTAGTTTTTTACTCAAGTATAAATGAACATTATTTTCAATAAGCGATTTATGGACATGCATTGCCACATCTTTATCTAAAAAAGCAAATAATTGGTCTGACAATTCCACAACTGATACATCATGGGATAATTGCTCTAGATTCTCCGCTAACTCCACACCCACGAGCCCGCCACCCACAATAGCAATACGTTGCTTTTCCGTATTGGATACTAATTTAATAATTTCATCCATATCTTCAACTGTACGCAATGTCAGTATGTCAATATGATCCAGACCCTCCACAGGCGGAATAAATGGTGTTCCACCTGGAGATAGAATTAATTTATCATATGAAATATCATCACAATCTTGCCCATTCATTGAATTTTGAACTCGAATTGTTTTTTCTTCACGATCCACTGCAATCACATCTGTATTAGCTCGAACATCTAAGTTAAACTTTTGGCCTAACTGCTCAGGCGTGTTTAAAAATAAATTATCACGCTCTTTAATAGTTCCACCAATGTGATACGGTAACCCGCAATTTGCATATGATACATAACCTGTACGCTCGATAATTATTATTTCATAATCCTCTGATAATCGTCGAAGCTTTGCAGCTGCAGATGCCCCACCTGCCCCACCACCGACAATTACAATTTTTTTATTTTTTCCAGATGTCATAATCGATTCTTCCATATTAGTAATTTAGATAAATAATGTTGTATGACCGGTGCGCGCTTCCTCTAAGAAAGTCGCAACACCTGCATAACTTAAGTTCGGATAATCCATAATTTCGTCGCGCTTAAACCCCATCAACTGCATGGACATTTCACAGATAAGAATATTAACTTCCATCATGCCCGCCATATCAATCATCTCTTCCAATGAAGGCACATTATTTTTTTTCATCAGATACTTAATTAATTTGGCACCAATCCCTGAAAAATTCATCTTAGAAAGATTTAATTTGGAAGCCCCTCGTGGCAACATCAATTCAAACATTTTGAGAATAATATTTTTACCTTTGGCGCGTTTCTTTTTATCACGCAAAGCACTAATGCCCCAAAATGTAAAAAACATCACTACCTTTGTTCCCATTGCAGCGGCACCTGTTGCAATAATGAACGATGCAATGACTTTATCCAGATCACCGGATAATACAACCATGACTAATTTATCATCGGGTTGGTTTTTCTTTAGATCATCAACTTGCGTTTTAAGTTCACTTACATGCGACTGTATCGCATCTATATTTATTTCCATAAACTACGCCTTTCGAATGCTGGCCACAAACTTGCCATCATTATCTGTAAAACTAACCAGTGTATTTCCTGTCTTATTGCACCATGCTTCAACATCCGGTTTAAATGCCGGATCCGTTGAAATAATATCAAGTGTATCCCCAGCACCCAATGTGCGGATGGCTTGCGATAACTTAACGATTGGCATTGGACAATTTAATCCTGAACAATCAACTGTTGTACCCATTATTTCCTCCTATTTTGTAAAATTTCACATTTTCTATACGGTTTTGGCAAACAACTCAAGCCTAATTCAATTATGATAGTGTAACAATATTATACTGAATCATTTTTTGGACAACAGAATCTAACGATTGTGTTTGTCTAACGATGGTATTGTTCAATGAATTATAATTTCCCTGCAAACTTTCAATATTATCTGTAATGTTTTGAAGCGATGCAATACAGTTTACTGTTTCAGTCATGGTTTGATTCACAACATCTGAGCTTGTACTTAAAATCTTATCCCGTTGAACAGTAATATTATTGGCAAGGTCCTCAATATCCTTGATATTTTTTTTCACAATACTGGCAATTTCGCTCGCTGAGTTTCCACTACTTGATGATAAATTTCGAATCTCATCCGATACCACTGAAAAACCTTTGCCCTGTTCGCCAGCTCTAGCAGCTTCAATTGATGCATTAATAGCCAATAGATTGGTCTGTGTAACAATATAATCGATCATTTTTGTTTTGCCTGCAATTTCTCGTGATGTTTTAATAAAACTATTTAAACCATCAATAAATGTATCAATAAATTCAGAAATTTCTTGATTGCTTTGATTAATACAAGACACTGAACATGCAAGGTTTTCTACAATCTGAGTATTATTATTGGACTGTTCAATGGTATCCTGAAAAATCGCACCAACATCTGCCTCACTCTTCACTGTAGAACATCCAGAAATAACATTTTTCACCATAAAGTTGAGATCTTCTTGAGAAGATTCATCAATGCACAGCCCCATTGACCTATTATCAATTGGTTTAAACTGATTTAGATCTAAATAACGATAAAGAATATAGTTTATTGAAAAGAAAACCGCTATCAATGTGGCAATAATAGTCACACTCAAAATGGAATAACTATACCATGCAGGTAATTGATGAATATCCCAAAAAAAATCCATACTCCAAAGTATACATCCCCCGAAACATGTCAAAAGAACAGCTATCATTAGAACAATACCGGAAACTTTCATTATCAATGGTTTATACATTTTAAACCTCACAATACCTATCTATTTTTCACAATATACAACTATGCAATATAAATGAACAACTCTATGAATAAGATTATTACAATAGACTTATGAAAAAAACAATATTTATGATTACATATATACCTGAAAAAACAATAACTTGCGACCTATAATGGGGCTGTTGAAAAACGCCCATCTTCGGCGTTGTCCAGCAAATCCAAATCGGTTACATACTCTTATGTATGCGCCCTCATTGAATTTGCTGTCTGCCTTGAATCTGAACATTTTTGAACAACCCCCAAAATTGCTATTTTTCAACAGTCCCATAATAAAATCATTTTAAATACCCAGATTCTAAGCGAATATAAGTAAGAGTGTATTGAATTAAATTTACTGGACAAGCTACAAAAATGGATGTTCCTAAGGACACTCCCATGCTACTAACTCGGCAAAAATGACCCCTATGCATTGCACCCAATCAGCCAACCTACTGATTTTACGTATATTTTTATTTGGCATTAATTATGCAATAAAAAACATGATTCATGGCTATATGCCCCCCCCCTACGTAAAAAGGGCTGATATTTCAGCCCTTTTTCACATTTTTATCCCATACTAGATATTAATATCGCGCTGGGCACGATGTACATAATTTTGTCTTGCACGATTTCTCTGTTTTTCGTTGTTTAGCTGATGGAGCAACCGACTTACTCGCTGGTGCATCCTTGCTTGGCAGTTGAGATGCAGGGGCATACGATGAATATGTACTTGGATATGTCGCTGTTGTATTTGATGCACGCGTCTCTGAATCAGGTGCAGATCTCGCTTGTATGACTTGACCTGCAGGAACATATCCTGACTCCCAATGCCACATTGCTTTTGTGTAATACCCCAATAGTGCGCGCCGACGCCCAGAAGTAATTACAAATGACAAGTCCTTGCTGGCATTGAACTCTGCAGCCAATTCTGGCGCATAAATAGCTAATCGATCGCTCAATACCTTAATGAATGTTTTTATCTGACGATTCACAAAATGATGCATGGCCGATGGATTGCCGATCAAACGATTATCCAAAACTGTAAGCTCCACTTCCATGACATTATTACCTGCCAATCGTGCAGCATATCCCACACGCTTAGATTTTAAATATAAACTCACTGTGTCTACCTGTAACAACATTGCCGCTTCCTGGCTAATCATTGTCCCCACTTTTAGTGAGTTTTCTTTTAAATCTGCAAATGCATTCATTGATAAGCTACAAAGGCTCATCATAATTATCACCCAAGTTTTCATAAACACCCTATCCCCCTTTAAATGTAATAATAAATACCAATGCGAGTTAGATCGTATAACACACTATTGTCAATAGTATTTTCGGCATTTTTTGGGTTTTGTTGCTATTTTTTTATTTAAAAATGAAAAAAATAAAAATTCACACTTAATTTACAAGAATGCCCCTCAAAGTAAATTTTATGAAGTTGGGAGCCCCAACAAACAGCCCCATTAATTATTCAGCAATTGGAGTTAAATTAACTATTATTGGATTAAACTCATTGACAGACAATGACAAATTTAAATTAATCGGCTCAAATCCAGCTTTTTCAATACGCACTTTATAGCTTCCCAAGGGCAGATCATGTAAAATAACAGGTGTTTGCTGCTTCGCTTTTTTATCATTTACAGTGACAATAGCACCTGAAGGATCAGAATACACATAAAGGATAGAGCGAAATGGTGAAATTTTCTGAAATAGCTCATTGGCCATTGATTTAGTAATATTGTCAGTTGTTTTAAGCATTACTTCAACTAATGGCGGCAAAGCCTTTGAAATGTCATTCATAATAGCATATACATTTACCAATCCCAACATCGCTTTATGGCGAATCATTGGATTTTCTCTTGCCAGCTCAAAATAACGTTTTGATTTTTGAATATCATTTAAATGCAAATAGCATAAACCGAGACGATAATATGCCAGTGCTGTTTCAGATGCAGCTGGCTTGCTATTTAGGGCTTCTGCAAGCTCATTAATCGCATCCTGATACATCTTACGATTCATGGCATGCTTTGCACGATTTAAATGCGTGCCTGCAATCGAAGTCACCAATGTTACATTGGCCTCATAGGGTATATTAATATCAATATCTAACTTCTCAGAATGCTCATTATACCCTTCTTTTTGAAGTGTAAGCACATGACGACCAAATGGAAAATTACCTTGATAGGGTGTTTTACCCATCCGTTGCCCATCAATAAATACATGTGCATTGTTTGGATCAGAACGAATAATCACTGGAAACTGTGACAAGTCATCTTCTAAAATAGTCAAAACATGTGCAGGGCTTTCCTCTGCGATATCAAATTCACGCTTAAAGATCGTGGATGAAATCATAGTTGTTGCGGTTTGACCTAATTTTTTACCACGCCGTAGTTCAAAACTATACTTTCCAAATGGCATATAAATGGGTTTTTTTAGCACAATTTCAGACATTTTAACCGTATGATCCTTATATCTATCATAAGAGAAACTACCCTCCAAGTAAGGATCCACATCACGTGGCAAATCCATAATCTTCAATGTACCAATGGGCGCCTTAAAATGAAGTGGAATAATATTATCCCCCTTTTTAACGCTAAATGGTAATGTCATTGAATAAGATCTATCAATATCTTTCATATAAAATAAGGCACTAACCTCATATGTTTTTCCAGGAATTAAATCCACTTCCAGGCGCTTTGGCGTCATTCCAATTTTTTGCTGCTCGATCATTAATTGGGCAGAATACGGTGAGGAAGAGCAGTCCAGAAAAACAGGTATTGTCTCAGATATTTTAGTCTTTGTATCATTTGAATTAGTATTCGCTGCAACACTATTATTTCCTGATATTTGTTGTTTTTTTTCAACTTTCTTCTTAACCGAATGTTTTTTTTGTGTTACATGCGCGCGATTATTCGTTTTAATCCCTGCAATACGTAAAATATCATCTTTTTTTAAGTAGCCCACACATATAATCGCTGAAATAACGAGCACTAAAAGAAGCCATTTGATGCGATTACTTGGTGATAGTTTTCTATCTTTTTCAATAGCTACTGGTGGTATCGAATCATAATCTTTTTTTTGCTTGTCTCGATTATCCAAATCATTATTACTGGGCATCAATACTGCTTCTTTTTCCAAATCTGCCTCTGAAACAAAGACTGTTCGCTCAGATTGAACGGGAACATCGTCATCAATACTCATTTCATCTTCAGCACTTAATGGTTCTAAAACTAAGCGAACCTGATAGATGCCGACTTTAAACACATCCTTATGCCCAATTGTTACTGTATCTGTCACAGGACTATCATTGATACTCGTTCCATTTTTGCTACCCATATCCTGAATAGTCCATGAGGCATTGGTCTTTTTTATTTGTGCATGTTGCCGTGAGACACTTTGATCATCCAAACGTACCGCATTGTCTGAGGCTCTTCCAATAATATTAGGAGTTGTCTGACTAATCGGGAAATGAGCTCCCACACGCTGTCCATCAATTACAACCAAATAGGGAGGATCATATTGCAAAGAACTTCGACTGAATTGGCTCAGTTCTTCTTCTGTTTTAATAACTGTTCTATCCTCATTCTCCGGTGATGTTAAATAAGGATTCATGCGTTGATTCTGATCTGCCATAACATATTTGATATCACAAACAACGATAGACGTAAAGCAAACACAAATAACTATTGATTTTACGCGTAAAAATATAGATTATATACAGATATGTATCATCGATATTTTCTGAAGATTACTCAATTCATACAGGTATCTTTATTATTTTGCCTTGTTTCAAGCTGTCACTCCACGGCATTCACTCTAACCAAACCAACGGACCGAGCTATATTTCATAATAATCGCGGAATTATGTATTTAGACAAAAAACAGTTAGGCCGTGCAGAATTTGAATTTAAAACAGCAATGGAATTATCTGAAGATTATGCAGAAGCATACAATAATTTAGGTATTATATTTAAACTCAAAGGTAACTTGGAAAAATCAGCCCATTATTTTGAAAAAGCCACTAAACTGGATAAGCGATATGCCTCTGCGTTTAATCACCTGGGTACGGTCTATCTTGCCCAAGGCCATACAAATAAAGCCATTACAACCATCCGAAAAGCCATAAAAAAAGATGGTACATTGGCGGATGCACATTATAATTTAGCATTAAGCTATCAACAAAAGAGCAATGAAACACATAAGGATAAATTTCTTCACAATGCAATTAAACATCTTAAGACTGCAACAGAATTAGATACAGGCCTCACACACGCGCATCAGACCTTGGCCACTATTTATGAACGATTAAAGATGTTTGAAAAAGCACGCATTCGTCGACAGCTTGTGCTCAATACTCGCACGCATTCGGAAATAGATTGGATAAAGATTGCAAAGGATGAAATCAATGCAAAGGAATATGCCAATGCAATCAATGCCTTAAATCACGCAATCCAGCGCAATCCAGCATCAATACATGCCTATTATGAATTAGGGCGTGTTTTTTTAATCACTGAAAATAATACTGAAGCTATCAATGCATTCAAGAAAGTAACCCAACTAGACACTGCACATGCCAATGCATGGTTTAAAATAGGCACCATCTATTTACATGAAAACAAGCATGCGCTTGCACAACAAGCTTTAAAAAAAGCACTCACTCATGCACCTAAGTTTGCAGACGCAAGTTTTAATTTAGGAGTCGCATACTTTCGAGCAAATAATGACCAACTCGCTGAAAAAGAATGGGCACGTACATTGCGTATTGCGCCTACACATTTACATGCATTGTTCAATCTTGCCAATTTATACTCAACACAGGGGAAAATAGCATCAGCAGGGAAAAAATACTGTCATTTTATTCATTATTCAGATAAAACATATGCCAAACAAGTACATACTGCGACACTTTTTTTAAAACAACACAATATATCATGCCAATATTAACAATTACAGATCCTGACAATGACACACCGTCCACGCATCAATGTGATAGTACACCAATCACTATTGGCCGAACTGAGCAATGTACAATTACATTGGATAATCGTGCCATATCCAGAGAACATGCCCACATTATTGAGGACAATAATAACTATTTTATCAGTGATTTAAAAAGTGGCAATGGCACTTATCTAAATGGCCTCAAGCTGGATGCCAATGACACATATCTCATAAAAAATGGCGATCATATTCAAATTGATATATTTGATTTATACTTTTACCTGTCAGAACAATCAATGAATCATCATATAAGTGAAGAAATTACTGGAAATGATATATTGGAAGTAAAACTATTAAAAAAAGTTCTGGGATCATTGGAAAAGGATAGCTGTCCAAGCGTTGAAGTGCTAAATGGCAAGTTTGCAGGGCAAAAATTTTGCTTTAATGATGATATGCAGGAAATTATTATTGGTCGTGATCCAGACAATACATTTACTGTCAATGAACATGTAATTTCCCGCAACCATGTTCGTATTAGCAGAAGCTGGGGCGCTATTAACATCCGTGATTTAGACAGTAAAAATGGCACATTCATTAATAATCGCCGTATTGTTGAAGAAACATTGCACGATGGTGATCGCATTGCATTAGGTACTATTATATTTATCTATCGCAATCCAATAGAGCTTCAACAAATAGATTTTGGCTTCGAAGCGCCAAAAAAATTACCACATATTGATCCCAAGGATATTCCAGGACTACCCCAAGACGAACATTCAGACGACACAACTAATCATTCAAATGAAAATAATGACTCCGAAGACAGTGATAAAGCGAGCAACTTGGATAGTCATGAAAATAGTACAGATGCAGCTGAATCATACCCTACACCGCAAACAAGGTCCAAAAAATCACTTATGCCTGGCGAAATGATTGCCATTATTATGGCATTAGTAATCCTTGTACTTGCCAGTATTATTATCATTTATTTACTACAATCCTAATTTTCCCAAATTCTGAGCATTTCACAAAACCACTGACCGCAAATGACCTTGCTTGACAAGTGATAAATAAAGGCATTTATGCTCAGAGGTTGCCATCCAATTAATTATGCATATGCATTTTGTTTTTGAAGTACTTCCTGAGGTAAACTCACACGCGCAATTGGTTGAATACGCAAATTCTCAGTCAATTCCTGATAGGATAATACAGATAATTGAGGAAATTCCAATTCAACTATTTTTCTAAAATAACGCCTAATCTCTGCGATAGTTAATATGACAGGCGGCCTGGCACCTGGTGGAAATGGATGACTGGCAATTTCTTTTCCAACAGCTTCCACAATTTCCTGAGTAACATCTGGCTCCAAGGCTAAATAATTACCCTTATCAGTGCGTCTAATCGCATTTTTTACCATATCCTCAATATCTGGATCCAATAAATATACAGCCAATGACTGTCCATTGCCTGCATATTTATGAGTAATATAGCGTTTTAACCCGGCACGTACATGCTCTGTCAGCATCAATGCATCACGTTCAACATCCCCCCATTGTGCAAGCGTTGAAAATACTGTTTTCAAATCTCTAATGGCAATATCTTCCTGCACCAATCGCTGAAAAATCTCTGATAATTGAAGCAATGTAATCACTTTGGGAATTAATTCTTTAATCAATGCAGGATGTGTTTTTTCAAGTTCTGTCAACATAGTTTGAACTTCCTGCACGCCTAAAAATTCATGCGCATATTTTCGCAATATATAGGATAAATGCAAAATTAAATATTCCGGTACATCCCACATACGAAAGCCAGCTTGTGTGGCAACATCCTTATATTCTTCAGATACCCAGGTCACCACAGAGCCATCAATAGGATGGATAGTTTCCGTACCCGTAATATTGAATAGCTGCAATTGCTCCAACGGTTCCCCTACCAATACATGGGCGGGCATAATTGTTCCCTGAGCAACAGGTACTTCATTAACATTGATCACATACCCTTCATCTTCCATATCTACTGTTTGTCCACGCACCTGCACGCCTGGAAAGTTAACACCCAATTCATAGTATAATCCATGTCGAAGCAATGGAATCAATTCATTGATAAATCGCCCACCATCTTGAGAATCATCCACAAATGGAATAATTTCTGACCCGACTTCCATTGAAATAGGGCTTGGCATTATAAATGGCAGCACATCGCCATGCTTATTTACTGCTTGCTTAACTGCTTCTTGTTTGGGTGCATCTGCAATTTCTTGCACAACCTTTTTCTTTGTTCGCATCATAAAAAATGAAACAGACCCGACCACAATGGACAAAATCATAAATGGCAACATAGGTAAGCCTGGTACCAGAGCCAATATACACAAAATCACCGAAGCAATTAACAAGGCCTTTGGATATGCAGTTAATTGCGTAACAATATCACGACCTAAATTGGATGAATTGCTATCGGATGCCACACGCGTAACAACAATACCCGCTGCCACAGAAACAATAAGTGCAGGCACTTGTTGAACCAATCCATCACCAATTGTTAGCAACGAATATGTCTTTACCGCGTCAAGAATCGGCAAATCACGCATGGCTGAACCAATTATAAAACCACCAATCACATTAATGATTGTAATGATCATGCCTGCAATGGCATCTCCTTTGACAAACTTCATGGCACCATCCATAGCACCATACATTTGACTTTCACGATGCAATGTTTGGCGACGTTCAATGGCTTCTTCCATTGTAATAATACCTGCACGTAAATCTGCATCCACAGACATTTGCTTTCCAGGCATGGCATCCAATGTAAATCGCGCACCCACCTCAGACACACGCTCCGCACCCTTGGCAATCACAATGAAATTTACCAGGGTAACAATCACAAATAAAATGCCACCCACCACATAATTTCCCTGTACCACAAAGGTACCAAATGCACGAACCACTTCCCCTGCATCTGCACGTGCTAAAATCAAACGTGTGGTGGATATGTTTAAGGCCAATCGAAATAATGTAGCGATTAAAAGTATTGTTGGAAATGATGCGATTTTAAGCGCATCACTGATATAGAGTGCCACCAAAAGCACAATCACTGCAAATGTAATCTGAACGGTAAGAAGAATATCAACCAAAAAAGTAGGCAATGGAACAACAATCATACCAATGACTGACACCACCATTGCTGCAAGCAAAATATCACTATATTTACTAATTATTTCATTCAGATAACCGCTTGAAAAGTTATCTGACTGTTGACCGGGTGTTTGCGACATACATTACTCCTAGGGAATATGTCCATTTTAACAGGCTTATCTGAAAAATCAATATGCACAAATCAAGCCATTATGTAATAATAGTGATAACGCTATTGAAAATAATAATTTATGAACTCACCATTAAAACCATTTATCTAACTCAAAATTGATGGCAAATCTACTTTACAGGCAGTCGGCTTAAGCAATTACACCCTTCCACAACATTTCTTATATTTGCGATTACTCCCACAGGGGCATAGGTCATTACGCCCCACTTTGGGAACTTGACGCCGCACTGTTTCTTGCTTGCGATCATGATCGCCTCTTGATGCCGCATGTGAGGTTTGATTTGTAAATGCATTGCTTTGCGCATGATTAATCTGAACTGGCTGGCTTTTCTGAGTTTTACTCTGTGCACGTTCCACACTTTCTTCAGTACTTACTTGCACACGAAATACTTTTTCAACAACTTCCTCAGAAAAACGATGCATCATATTTTTAAATAGTAAAAAACCCTCTTTTTTATATTCAAGCACTGGATCTTTTTGTCCATGTGCACGCAAGCCAATCCCTTCCTTAAGATGATCCATGGATAATAAATGATCTTTCCAGAGAGAATCCAATGTTTGCAGTAATATTATCGTTTCAATCCGACGCATAATCGATTGACTATTTTCCTGTTCACGCTGACGATAGTATTGACTAACGTGATCATATAGCAATTGCCCAACGCCTTCCTGATCGCTTAGCCCCTGACAATGCACTGAAAAATCAAATGGCATGTTAAACCGTGCACGAACAATTTCATTTAATGTACTTGCATCAAAATCAGTTGGAATCTGAACAGGAATTTCATTTTCAACAATTGATGTAATCACTTCATCAATCATATCCAATACCATATCATGGTTTGACTCGCCTTTTAAGATGTCACGTCGACGGCCATAAACTGTTGTACGCTGCTGATTCATCACATCATCAAATTCCAACACACTCTTACGAATCATGAAATTATGACCTTCAACTTTTCGCTGTGCATTTTCAATCGCACGTGACAGCCACGGATGTTGAATCTCATCATTTTCTCCCATACCTATTTTGCTCATCAAGTTGGACATCCGCTCACCACCAAAGATACGAAGCAAGTCATCTTCCATGGAAAGAAAAAAACATGAAGCACCAGGATCACCCTGACGACCTGCACGCCCTCGAAGTTGATTATCTATTCGTCGACTCTCATGTCGCTCTGTACCCAGAATAAATAAACCACCTTGTTCGAGAACGAATTTCTTTTCTAAATCACAAATTTTACAGCACTCATTATACACTGATTCATAGGCACTTTGATCTCGATTATCTCCCAAACGCTGCTTCGCCAAAAACTCTGGATTACCTCCTAAGAGAATATCCGTGCCTCGCCCCGCCATATTTGTTGAGATAGTTACCGCTTCTTTTCGACCTGCTTGCGCAATAATATCCGCCTCTTTTTCATGGTGTTTGGCATTTAACACATTATGAGGTACTCCACGTCGCGCTAACTTTTTAGACAGAACCTCAGATTTTTCAATGCTGATTGTTCCCACAAGCACAGGCTGACCTTTTTCAAATAACTCACATACTTGCTCAATTACAGCCTCAAACTTAGCCTGCTCTGTTTTATAAATACGATCAGGAACATCATCACGAATCATTGTTTTATGCGTAGGAACTACAACCACATCCAAATCATAAATTTTTGCAAATTCACCAGCCTCTGTATCTGCAGTACCTGTCATACCTGCCAATTTAGTATACATTCGAAAATAATTCTGAAATGTAATATTGGCTAATGTTTGATTTTCATTTTCAATGCGTACTTTTTCTTTTGCTTCAATCGCTTGATGAAGCCCATCACTCCAACGCCTGCCAGGCATTAATCGCCCGGTAAATTCATCAACAATAAGAACTTCACCATCCTTAACAACGTAATCGACATCCCGTGTAAATAGCGCATGGGCGCGCAAACCTTGATTTACATGATGAAGCACATCAATATTTTGAGGATCATATAAATTAGAAATACGTAAACGCTTTTCCACCTCAACGACACCATCATCGGTTAACACAACGGACTTGCTTTTTTCATCAATTGTATAATGCTTATCTTTCTTTAAATATGGAATAATATTATTAATAGAATAATATTTTTCTGTAGACTGTTCTGATTGCCCAGAAATAATAAGGGGTGTTCGTGCTTCATCAATCAACACAGAATCGACCTCATCCACAATACAATAATGAAGTGGGCGTTGCACAAATTCCTCAGGACTAAACTTCATATTATCCCGCAAATAATCAAAGCCAAACTCATTATTAGTACCATAGGTAATATCCGAATTATATGCGTCTTGTCGTTCATCATCATTTAATCCATGTAAAATCACTCCCACACTTAAACCTAAAAACTCATAGAGCTGCCCCATCCACTTAGAATCGCGCATAGCCAAATAATCATTAACCGTCACCACGTGAACGCCTTTACCTGCCAATGCATTTAAATACACAGCCAATGTAGCAACAAGCGTTTTTCCTTCACCTGTCTTCATCTCTGCGATGGATCCATTGTGAAGGACCAAACCGCCCATAAGTTGCACATCAAAATGGCGCATTTTCAATATACGCCAACTCGCTTCCCTAACAAGAGCAAATGCATCTGGCAGAATATCATCCAATGACTCGCCATTTGTAAGTCGGGCTTTAAATTCATCCGTACATGCTCGCAAACTATCATCGCCTATTTTTGCATATTTTTCAGATAATGAATTAACTTGATCTACTGTAAGCTGCATATCTTTCAATACGCGCTCATTTTGAGTTCCAAATATTTTTTTTATTAATCGACCAATCATAATAACAATCCTAACAGTGTAAATATAATGATAAAAACTCCGCAAGTTCAATTGATCTAGCGGAGTTTGGTAATAACAAGATATTTAAAATTACAATAAAAATACATGCCAATTTTTTACAATCAATTCACAGGAAAATCACCTGTAATATACAATCTTGGGTCAACAGGTACACCATCAAATTGAACTTCATAGTGTAAATGTGGACCAGTGCTCCGTCCAGTATTCCCAACTGCGGCTATTTTCATACCCCGGTTCACAGCTTGGCCTCTTGTCACAAAAAACTTTGAACAATGGGCATACAATGTAGATATTCCATAGCCATGATCAATCATAATTGTTTTGCCATAGCCATTACGATAACCAACAAATGCAACAACACCATATCCTGGCGCAATAATTGGAGTTCCTCTTGAACTGGCAATATCAATTCCTTGATGAACATGCGTATGGCGACGCTCTCCATAACTGGATGTAATTTCACCTGAGGATGGCCAAATAGACGGTACTGCCTCAAATAAAACGAGCGATTTTCGATTATTGGTAAATACAGAATTGATATTCATTTCCAACAATGATACTTTTTCGCTTAAGTCGTCCAAATTTACATGCAATCGATGACTGGTATGCGAATCAAAAGGAAATTCCCATTCCCCCATACCCAAGGACATGGATGATCCCGCTTGCAAACTATCTCCGGAAATAGGTAGCCAATCACTTTCTTCAATTGGACCAAAACCACTTGATATTGTATTTTTTGTATTATCTGCCAATTTCTTTGCATT
The DNA here is from genome assembly GCA_964480565.1 of uncultured Myxococcales bacterium. Taxonomy (GTDB): domain Bacteria; phylum UBA10199; class UBA10199; order 2-02-FULL-44-16; family JAAZCA01; genus CAYZSU01. Next base: position 35,803 of record CAYZSU010000010.1, read on the forward strand.
GTCATTATTCATATACAATGCAATGCGCGCCACCCGATTTAATGATTTTTTCAGTTGTGCAATCTTTTGCATATAGGATTCTTTTTCATGTGCAAAATGAGCCGCGGCAATGCGAATATCTTCCGTTTGATAATAGGCTTTTTGATAGTAGATCCAACCAGATGCAGAAATAATTAATAATAAGAAAAAAGCAAACCCAACAGCAATGATGGATTGAATCAATCGTCTAGATACTTCAAATTGACGTATAGTTGTCTGACCCTTTGGCATAATCATGATGTTAAAATGTGACGATGTGCGCCTATTGTTACTCTTCAAATTCATCTCCCCTGATTCAAAATGAAATATACATTAGAATCTTGTCGGAACTATCATAGTGCCCAATCAGTGTCAATCATTGCTGTGTTTTTCACCTATACTGTTCGCATTTCTAAACATCATACCATAAATCTAACTATAAAATATGCATTTCAAGGGGTATTTCTTGTTAATGCAGTAATATAGACTACTCTACCACTCCCCTTTATAATAGATCTATCGTGAAAATACTCAAAGAATTAATCTGACTCAGAAGATTCAATGGTTGGCTCCTCAGAAAAGTCATTATTATCCATAGATTCAACATTCACAACAACCACAGTGATGTTATCATCACCGCCACGTTCATTCGCAACATCGACCAGCCGTCCACAAACATCTGACATTTTATTACCACATACAATATCCAGAATTTCATCATTTGAAATCATATTGCATAAACCATCGGAACATAGAATAAAGAAGTCATTACTTTGCAAATCACACACATCAATCTCTGCGTCAACATGCTCTTGAAAACCCACAGATCGCGTAATAATATTTTTAAACTTATGTTTTTTGGCATCTTCTTCTGTAATCATACCCGCACGAAGTTGCTCACCCACCAAAGAATGATCCTTGGTAATTTGAGTAATACTATTATTACGAATACGATACACACGAGAATCACCAACATTGGCGATATAGGCATTATCATCTCGGATAAATAACACCACGCTGGTCGTACCCATCCCCTTTAAAGCATGATCATTTGCAGCGCGGTCAAACACTTCTAGACATGCTTGGCTAATTGCATAGCTTAAATGGCTACCATAATCACCAATATCCACAGAAGAATCTTCTTGAAGAGTCATATCTGGATCTGCATCCAACTCAATCATGACAGATTCAATGGTCTTAGCTGCAAGTTGGCTGGCAATTTCACCGCCTAAATGCCCACCCATACCATCTGCAACAACATAAAGTTGATAATTATCATTTATTAAAAAACTGTCTTCATTTTTTTCACGACGCTGACCAACATCTGTTTTTCCAAAAGCAGTCACTTTCATTAAAAGCCCTCAATTCTTAATTTTTCCAGGATAATAATTGCTAATATAGAAGCCTTTCTTGTGATTGAAAAGGAAAAAATCAGCAATAACACGTTGATAATGTTTTAATTCGCACATATTACGATGATTTCATCCACTTAAAACCATATTATCCACTAAAATTGACGGTGCACCATAATGCCCTGTAAATCGCAAATCATCAGCAATATCAACAATAGTTGTCATTAATGTATGAATATTTCCAGCAACAGTAAATCCGCGAACAGGATCACCCATACATCCATTTTCAATTAAAAATCCTTCCGCACCCAAAGAAAAATCCCCTGAAATCGAATCCGCTGTATGCACACCCAATAGATCGGTAATTATTACACCGTTTTTCACCTGAGAAATCATTGTTCGAAAGTTTTTTGATGATGGCTCAATATAACAATTACTCACGCCAATGCGTGGCATTGCACGAATATCATCTCGAATACAACTTCCTGTTGATTTCACATCATCCAATTTAGCACGTGATTCATCGTATAACCAGGCATCCACGCACCCTTCCCTGGCAAGCATTATTTTTTGGCATGGCGTTCCTTCACTATCAAAAGGAAATGAACCATAGCCACCTGATAACAGTCCATTATCAATAATTGTCACACAATTACTATATAATTGCTGTCCCAGCTTACCGACTAAGGCAGATTTGCCTCGTTGAATATTATCCGCAAAAAAAGATGGCGCTAAGATTTGAACTAAATAAGATGCCGCCCTATTTTCAAATATAACAGATGTTGATTGCGCTGAAATTTGTATGGCTCCCAATTTATCAATGGCGCGCTTTGCCGCATTTGAGCTTATCTGATTGACATCAATATCTTCAAAACGAGGAGAAAACATAAATTCATACGCGGATTCCGACCCATCCTGACCTGCTGCCACTGCCGTTACTCGGCAAGATACCATTGCTCGCGAAGCCTTGGCAACAACACCCTTTGAATTAACAATTGTTTTATGCCATAAATCCTCTCGGTATAATGGGCCATATGCCCGAGATATACGACTATCCTTTGCAATAGTAGACGATTCCAACTGTCTTGCAATATTGATTTTTTCATCATCAGAAATTTCTAGAATATTTTGCCCCAATTGTTCAATAAAGTTATTTTCAGAAACAATGGGTTCTGCAATAGACACTTCACTACTTTTTGATGATATTTGAGCTGATTGTATTGCTTGAGATATTGTTTTTAAAATTGATTTTTGTGTCATATCCGTTGTCGATGCCCAACCAAAGTGATCATCGATCAAGATGCGAATGGCTAAACCTGATTGATGCTGACGTTGAAATTTTTCAACATGCTGATTTTTCACTTCAATGCTCAAACCAGAGGATTCAAGGGCATACACTTCAAAACTATCAACATCCTCAGCTGCTAGAGCAATCGCAGCATGCTCTAATATCGCATTTGTTTCCATTTTTACCTCGCTACTTTCATCATAACAATATCATTATTAGAATAACAGCAATATGTACCTATAACAAACGTTCATGCAAGTAAATTTTGAAAATGAAATATTATGAAAATCGATGAGCATAGGAAAATGCAACTGAATTGGATTTTCAGGACAAACTGCAAAAAGAGACGTTCTAAAGAGCAATACCATCCTATGACTTTGCATGTTTCTGTGCCATAGTTAACAGTTCTTTGGCATGCAATTTTGTTGCTGAAGTAATAACCTCACCGCCTAGCATGCGGGCAATTTCGTCAATACGATCCGTGATTGATAGTGCATTCAATTGGCTAACCGCGCGCCCCTGACATACTGTTTTGCTAATACAAATATGCATATTGGCATATATTGCCACTTGCGGCAGATGAGTAATGCAGACTACTTGATGATGCGAGGACAACTGTTTTAACTTGCGGCCAACGGCCTCCGCAATACTACCTCCCACACCTGTATCCACTTCATCAAAGACACTGACACTCAGGCTGTCAGAACTGGCAGAAATGGATGTTTTAATAGCCAACATCACTCGTGATAACTCACCTCCTGAAGCAATGCGTGCTAGTGCACGAAGCGGTTCTCCCTCATTTGGAGAAAACATAATCTGTACATTATCTGCGCCAAACTCATTTATATCTTTATCTGAAAGTGAGCGAATTAAAATTTTAAACTCCAATTCGCGCATGCCAAGCTCAATTAGGTGGTTTGAAATAATTTTTTCAAGCGATACTGAGGATTGATGTCGTTTTTTACTCAGCTTAGATGCAAATGTCTTTACTTTTTTATAGGCAATCGCTTGCAATGCCTCTTTTTCATCGATAATAGCATCAAAATGCACCAAGGCATCCATATCTGATTTTATTGTTTTTGCACGTTCTAAACACGATTCAATGCTATCACCATGCTTTCGAATTAATTTACGAATTGCATATAAGCGATCTTCTATTTCTTCCAAACGAGCAGGATCGGATTCCAAGCTATTCACATACATTTGCATATCACGGGAAATATCATCAATATAGGCTCGTGCATGATATAGGCTATCCATCCATGGTTTTACACTGGGATCATATTCCTCGCAAACTTCTACATTATGAATAGCCGCATCTATTAACTCCAAGCATGCACCTGAGTTATTATATAAAATATTTTCAGCATCGCGAATCTTCTCCTCTAGGTTCACTGAGTATTTTAATTTTCTCTGTTCCGACTCCAATTGCTCAATTTCATTTGGCTGGGGATTTAATGCCATTATTTCATTATATTGATGCTGCATAAAATCAATATGCTCATCCCGATTTGCTTGGCGCAACTTCAACTCCGCAATATCCGCCTTAAGTAAGTTGTAATCATTAAAACATTCCTGAAATTGGCTTAACTCCTCATGACAATGCCCAAAAGCATCCACAATATGACGATGATAATCAGCATAAAGAAGTAATTGATGCTCATGCTGGCTTGAAATATCCAGTAATTTTATCATAATCATTTTGAGCTGACTCAGGGAAACAGGTATCCCATTGATTAAAATTCGGCCACGATTTTGCTTAGAAATTGTCCGCACAACCAGCAATTCATCGCTCTTATCACATCCCAAATTTTCACATAAACGCCAAATACTGGCAGAAATTTTCGTAAATGTTCCTGAAACAATAGCTTTATCACAACCAGAGCGAATCATATCATTTTGTGCGCGAGCCCCCATTAATAAGGATAACGCCTTAACAACAATACTCTTTCCTGCGCCAGTTTCCCCAGTAATGATATTATAGCCCTCATGGAGATCAATGCTCAGTTCATCAATTAATACAAAATCCTTTATATATAAACTATCCAACATAATAACTCCTAAATTTTTATTCATCAGGGTATACCCGCAACACCCACCTCTCGCATTGCGCCTCACATTAAATAAGGTATGAAAATAATTATCAGTCATCATATATTCTGGCAATAGGTGAGATCAAAATAGTGCTAAATAACTTCCCCGTGCCAGGCATGGATGGGATTGTACGGACTTCATGCCTGGCACGGATTAGCATTTGGAGCACATAACCCCAATTCCTGAACACATATCTCCTGCATTCCTGAAAAATACATAACGAGAAATCAGCCAAACAACCTACATATCCCTATTTTTATGAGTTTAATGTTTATTTTGTCATCTTTCGCATCGTCATGTATTGAGGCATACATAACAATGCGCAGCAACAAAGGAAAGAGTATTTCTGCTATCATCCATCAGGCGGATAAGCGCTCTGGCATTAAAGAAACAGTACGACATCTATGCGACATTGGAAATCAAATCACCTGCCTCGTTATGTTTTTCACGGGAATGCAGGATATCTGCCAATTGCTGGCCAATAAATCGCTAATCATTATATGGAAGACTCCTATTTTTCACCAGTCCCTTTATGGACCGCCCGAGTGGGTACAACGAATGACAGATAAGTATCATCGTATCAAAAAAACAATACCTTCCGATGAAATATCGGATTTGGCGATACCGCCTGATAAATGATTTAGCCTATGATCATCAAAATAAGAGTATTTCAATAGTCCTCAGGTAGTAAGATATGCAGTCATTTGCCTAGATTCCAAAAAATGATCAAACAAATGAGATAGTGATGAGCAAATGCAATCATTTTGCATGAATTAATGTCAGAATATGGTCGTGTATTATCTTCCAAACAGCAAAATCCGCAAAAAAATACGAAAAATGAGAAAATAACTCAATTGCAAAATCCCCGCGCCAGGCATGGAAGGGGTCGCACGGATTTAATGCCTGGCACGGAAAATTAAAATTTCATACTTGATAAGGGAACGCGTCTTATGCCACGGTACATATATTATGACCGAACTATTTGAAACACTCGCATATCATCCCCTCGCTGAACGCATGCGCCCAAAACAATTAAATGACCTCATTGGCCAGGAACACCTTATTGGGGCCAATAAACCATTAACATTACTTATTGAATCCGGCCAATTACCGTCTATGATTTTCTGGGGACCGCCAGGTACTGGAAAAACAACGCTGGCAAGAATCATCATCAACCATACAGATCATCCATTTCACAGCATCAGCGCTGTTTTATCAGGAATTTCCGATCTGCGACAAATCATCAAACAAGCCAAAGAAAGTAGGCAGCTTGGCATTGCCGCTTCTATCCTATTTATTGATGAAATTCACAGATGGAATAAATCCCAACAGGATGCACTTCTCCCCCATGTGGAGGATGGTACAATCATACTCATTGCTTCCACAACAGAAAACCCCTCATTTGAGATCATTCATGCGCTTCTTTCGCGCACAAAAGTATTCACATTGAAACCTCTAGAGCAAGCTGCTATCCATGCAATTATTGACCATGCGCTGACAAATGCAACAACTGGCCTTGGGCATTTAGAATTATCCATACACGCTGATGCGCATGAGTTTTTATCCCAATCATCTCAAGGCGATGCACGAAAAGCACTAGTTGCATTGGAAATGGCTGCCAATCTCACACATAGCCAGCAAGATACCATAATTACATTATCCCATATTGAAGCAGCTATGCAAAAACAGTGTTTACTCTATGATAAAAAAGGTGAAGAGCATTATAATGTCATTAGCGCATTTATCAAAAGCATGCGCGGATCTGATCCTCATGCATCCCTTTATTATCTGGCCCGCATGATTGAATCTGGGGAAAGTGCACGATTTATTTGTCGGCGAATGGTTATATTTGCCAGTGAGGATATTGGCAATGCAGACCCACATGCCATACAAGTCGCTACATCATGTATGCAGGCGTATGAGTTTATCGGTGATGCACAAGGCTGGATTCCTATGTCACAATGCGCTAGTTATTTAGCTACTGCACCGAAAAGCAATGCAAGCTACATGGGTTATAAACAAGCAAAGAAAGATATTCATCAATACGGGCATCTACCGGTGCCCATGCACTTACGAAATGCACCGACACAGTTGATGAAAAACTTAGGCTATGGCCAGGATTATCAATACGCACATGATTACAAACATCATATTGCCCCGGATATAACATACCTACCTGACGATTTACTTCAAAAAAAATACTATCGCCCCTCCGATCAAGGGTATGAAAAAAACATTTCCCAACGCATGGAACAGTGGAAACAACATATACAAACACCACAACAGTCTAAGAAATAAAGCACTATTTAAATTGATAGATTGTATGACAAAAAGGGATCTAAAAAAGATCCCCTTTTATCCCATGATTATAATTGTATTTTTAAACCATGCTCTAATTATCTATTTTTTGGACAATCCCCTAAAACATCATAACTAGCTTTTTTTCCAACCTGCATCCTGTAATTCACTCACCAGCGTCATTGGCAATATCGCATCAAATACGCCCAGCCCTGCTTTTTCCAAACTATCTGCAACAGTAGTTGTACATTGTCTCCATAAAAAATGGTATGTCCCTGGATCTTGATAAATCTTTTGCCAATGATGGTTTATTTTATCTGCGACTTCTTTAGTTACCTGTTTTGTAAACCGAACAATATTTTTCTTCTCTTTGATTTCTGGGACTGTTGAAAAAGGACTAAAAATGAGAGAATGTGCGATAGTTGCCTGATTT
>CAYZSU010000011.1:0-42831 GCA_964480565.1 uncultured Myxococcales bacterium
ATACGCTTTATCGCAAAATATCATTCCGCCATTCGGACACACATGACCCAAACCAGCTTGATCAGCTACATTGCAATGAAATAGATTTAACTGTAACATCTCCTTTTCTGATCACAATCACTTTTTACACTGAAAATGCCTATTTTTCACCAGTCCCATAATCCTGTTGAATTTGCATTTTTTATTACATATTTGGCGTATTCAGCAATGATTTCATTTAATTTATCGACATAAAATGCACTTTTTTTATGATTTTGATCTATTTTTTCTACCAAAGATGCGGCTAGTTGCTGAAATGTATGCCAAACAATTTCAGGTGATTTATTCAAAAAATATGATTTATTTGGACGGATGTCCGCTTTAGTACTAAATAAGGAGTTGATATGAGGGGATAATTGATATGTATATACATTATTTGGGTCTATTTTTGTAGTTTTTCGTCTAATTTAGGAATTTTTTTACTGAAACGATCATTAAACTCTCTCAAGAACCCAATGAATAAATTATCTGAATTGGCTTTGATTATTACCATTGTTATCATCTTGATTATCTCTTATGGGATTGCATCAAAAAATTATCTCATATTTATTATCGGCTGATTTGAGCCATTTGTTGCCAAAAATGAGCATAAATAACAGTTATCCGACAGTACATGGGCAGACATTTTTTTGACTGTTATTCAATTCGCCATTTTTTTGACAAATCAATTTTTATAAACTCATTATTTTTCAAGAAGTTATCGATTAGATCGATTCTACAAAAGTGGCATAAACTTTGCTTTATTTATGTCATATCACATAGGAGGACAGACAATGAGTCGACATAAATCATTTCAAGAGCAATTAAAACACCTTATTCGTGATTTAAATCATCTAAAAAAAGGTGATGTCCATGTTATTTCTGTACACTCACGACATGGGCATTATCAAATTATGATTTCAGAAAAAAACAATTCCTCGGATAATATGCATCCTGCAATTCAGATTAATGGAGAACTGTACCATCTCATTATTTCACCTAAACATGATATTTCACTGATGCCAGATGATTATCAAATCAATGACAACTTAAAAGATACGTTAATTGTTAAACAATTGACCATCAATATGACGGATATGGACGGGTCTGGATGTCATGTTGATACAGATAGTGACTTACATGCCAAGGACTATGTCAATTTAGCAGGTCGTGAAGGAGAATTATTTTTAGATAATATGGACCATGACACACATTTTTTACATCAAACATATGCACTGATTCAAGCAGATATTTTAGAGTCATTAACAAAAAAACGTAAATTAAATGCTCATTAAGAAGTTTCTATTTAAATGACTATTTCTAAAGCCATTCCCTAGTACAACAGCCACCAAACCATTCAAAAAGAGCAACCATATTCAAGCTATTGATCGATTCCTTGATCAACTGCATTGCACAATTTTATCGGACATTACTTGACGATTACACACAGGTTTCATATGGTTTTAGATCATCATGTACAATCCAGTTATATCAACGTTTTAAATAGCGAGGAATTATCGTGAAAAAAGAGCATTATGGCGTAAAAGCAATGAGCATTTTATGGCGCATTGCCACCACCGTTTGCCTGGTGATTATCATATTACAATTTGATGACATTCAGAAACGATTAATCAATATTGAAGGCACTTTGGAATCCGGTTCATTTGCACAAAGAGCCACCCCTCAGGCCCGTACAACAAAAACAACAGTCAGCACGAATTTGGGCTTATCCAAAAATCGCACGTGGCTGCATCCGGACGCGCCCAATATGCTCCTCAACAAACCGTATTTTACAGCCGCGCCAAATGCCAATTATAATACGGAAATTATCGTCCGGGAAAACCTTGAGCCCAAATCGTACAATCGCATGATTTCCTCCGATGCTATACTTAGGCTGTATGGTGAGCACTTACAATGCTACTTTGCAAGACTCGATATGGATGACCCCACGCAATTGATCGGCGATGCAGCTGAGCGCCTGGAAATTACAGAAGATGGCACCCTATACACGATTTATCTTAAAAAAAATATCAAGTGGCATAAACCAGCAGTTGATTTTTCAAACCCTGAATATCAATGGCTGAACAGAGATCACTATGTCACGGCCCATGATTTTAAATTCACCTTGGATACATTATTTAATCCACAGGTGGAGTCCAGCTCACTTCGCAACTACTTTGAGGATATAGAATCCTATCACGCCATTGACGAACATACATTTCAGATCAAATGGAAAAAACATCTGTCCATGCACATGCATTCATTGGCATATGACATCCAACTCCTGCCAGAATTTCTTTATGCCTATAACGAGGATGGCATACGTATTGACAAGGGTCGATTTGGACTGCAATTCAATAATCATTGGTACAATGATCGCATGATCGGCTGCGGGCCCTATCGTTTTGCAGAGCATAAAGTCAATCAATATGTTGTATTGGAACGAAATGACGACTATGTAGGTCCACGGCCAGTGCCCAAACGTATTATATTTAAGATTATCAAGGATGAAAATCTTGCCTATTTGCAATTGGCAGCCGGTGAGTTGGACTTTATTCAGCGACTCAAAGAAACCATATATCGCGATGATATACTCGTAAAAAAATCCAATAGCCCGTTTCAGGATGGCAGGCTGACCTATCAAGCCTATCCGCGGCCGGTCTATTATTATATGGGATGGAATAATAATCACCCCATATTTAAAGATCCAAATGTCAGACGCGCCATGACCCATGCCTTTGATCGAAATGCCGCGCTTAAAAATGTATTATCCGACTTAGGTGATATTACCATTAGCCCAGTTCTTCCAAGCGACAAATATTATGCAACCGATATTCAGCCCTATGCATTCAACTTGGATAAATCACGTCAAATTCTAGCAGATGCAGGCTGGAAAGATATAAACAATGATGGTATTTTGGAAAAGGATATCGATGGCAAGCGCATTAAATTTGAATTTAATTTCATACATGCAAACCATCCCATTTATAAAACCATGTATGCGATGTTTAAGGAAAATCTCATTAAAATCGGCATTCACATGACCACGCAAACTCTGGATTGGGCCGTATTTCAAAAGCGATTACATGATAAGGAGTTTGATGCCTTTCATGGCGTATGGGGCATGGACCCTTATCTTGACTTCAAGCAAATTTGGCATTCCGAGCAAGCCTATGCACCGGGATCCAGCAACTATATCTCCTTTCAAAACAGCCAAGCAGATGAGTTGATCGAGGCATTGCGCAATACATCGGATCAAGAAAAACGCCGCCAAATAGCCCATGACTTTCAAGTATTAATGCATGATTTACAACCTTATACATTTTTATTCTCTCGTGACGGCATTATGGGTATTAATGCACACACATCCGGAGTAAAAATTGCAAGCTTTAACCCGCAATATATGTATTATACGGTATCCAAATAACCCCAAAGGATTGGCATGCTGCATTATTTATTCAAACGTATACTGCTCATGATTCCCACATTATTTGCGGTCTGCATTATTGTATTTTTAATCGTCAATTTAGCACCTGGAAACCCCGGGGAAGTACATGCGCAAGGCGATGGCGCTAAAAATGCCAGTAGCGGATCCAAGCATGAATCCTATCGCATATTTAAAGAACAATTTCACTTAAATCAGCCTATTTTTTTCAATCTACGATTTAATACAACATTGGATGACATTCGCGATTACATTCATGCCATTGCAAATAGCAAAAAAAATCAGGACATGAAATATATCATGCATGCGCAGGAAGTCATGGATGACTTAGGCGAATTCGCTGTGCCTCATTTAATGACATTGCTAAATACCAATCCATCTGCAGCATTGCAACATATCATCATTCGCTACTTAAGCTTAAGCGCTAGACAACCCTTAATTAAACCCTATGCCAAGCTATCGAATCTCAGCAAAGAGGAAAAAAGTGAAAATAAACGCCGTATAGCGCGAAATACCTATGTGGCATCACTGATATTTGAGAAAAATACCGATGCAAGCACGCGTCAGGATATTGTCGATAAATGGCACATTTGGTTTGCCTCCCATCAAGACGAGTATCGCTATTCCACCCAGGATAAGATTCGTATTTTCTTTTTAGAAACGCGCTTTGCCAAATATATCAGCAACTTATTGAACTTGGACTTCGGCATCTCGCATGTATCCAAACGCCCTGTATTTCAAAGCATTCTTGAACGCATGAAATATTCCATTATTATTTCATGCTTAGCTATTGCGCTCAGCTATTTGATTGCGGTACCCATTGGCATTTATTCGTCCACCCATCAATATAGTCGAAATGATCGCATATTAACGGTAATTCTATTTGTCCTTTATTCATTGCCCACATTTTTTGTCGGCACCTTGATGCTCACGATTTTTTCCAAAAGCGGCATTTTCCCGTTATTTCCTGCGGGTGGTTTTTTTAGCCAAAACATTGAATTCATGAGCACATTGGATCAAATTAAGGATATTGCCTGGCATCTAGTTTTGCCTATTCTCTGTTTAACCTATGGGGCCCTTGCCATGCTGTCGCGCTATGCACGCACCGGCCTACTTGAAGTGATTCGTTCAGATTATATTCGCACAGCCAGAGCCAAAGGCTTGCCGGAAAGCATTGTCATCATTCGACATGCGGTTCGAAATGGCATGATCCCTATTTTGACACTACTCGCTAGCATCCTGCCCGTACTCATTGGTGGATCCGTCATCGTTGAATTTATCTTTAATATTCCAGGCATCGGTCAATTCGTTCTCGATGCTATTTATAATCGTGATTACAATATTATTATGGCTGTGCAGTTGATTACAGCTGTCATGACATTGATCGGCATATTATTATCGGATATATCCTATATGCTGGTTGACCCGAGGATAAAACTGAAATGATCGCACAAAATAAACAGATAATGAATCAAAAGATCAGCTATGGCGAGCTTGTCTGGCAACAATTTCGGAAAAATAAGCTCGCTGTATTTGGACTGATCAATGTCATCATCATTATATTGATCGCCATTTATGCACCGCTGCTCGCTTTTAATAAACCCCTTTTTATTATTACTGGCTCTGACATACGGGTACCATTCTTTAAATACTTGCTCGATCGCAATACATTTGAAAGCAATATCGATATTATATTCAACCTAATTATGCTCGGTACACCCTTATGGATTGGATGTTTATGGATGATCATTAAGCAATTACTCCAACTTAAACACGCTGTATTTTTGGGATTATTTCTTATTATGGGCCTATCACTATTGCTTCACTTTTTTCCACAGCAATACCCTTATGCCAATATGCGCGAAACCTCCCTAGCATTAGAAGCAAACGGCAACGCCTATACCATCTTTCCACCGGTGCCCTACTCCTATCGTGAAGTGGATAGTACTGGCACTCATCCCATGCCCATGCATGGCGCCCACCCTTTTGGCACGGATTCTGGCGGCCGTGATATTTTTGCACGCATGATATATGGTACACGTATTGCCTTAAGTGTAGGCGTTATTGCTGTCTCCATCTATATTACCATTGGCATTATTTTAGGCGCGCTGGCAGGCTATTATGGTGGTAAAATTGACTTAATTATATCGCGAATTATCGAAATCATGCTCTGCTTCCCAGTATTCTTTTTAATACTCACGCTATCCGGATTTATTCAGGATCGATCGATATTTCATACCATGCTGCTCATTGGCATTACGCGCTGGACCAGCCCTGCACGATTGATACGCGCTGAGTTTTTAAAGAATAAGCAGATGGATTATGTGCATGCTGCCAAAGCATTGGGGTTTAGCCGATTTCATATTATCTTTAAACAAATTTTACCCAATAGCATTGCACCCGTGCTCGTCACAGCAACATTTGGCATTGCTGCTGCGGTAATCGTGGAATCATCCCTATCCTTTTTAGGACTGGGCGACCCTACTGTTCCCAGCTGGGGGGAGATTTTAACCATTGGCCGCATGGAACGACGGCTGAATATGATTTTAATTCCAGGCTTCGGCATTTTCTTTTTAGTCTCCATGTTTAATTTGCTCGGCGAAGGCTTGCGCGATGCACTGGATCCCAAATTACGGAAATAATCATGACTTTATTGGATATTCGAAATTTATCGACTTACTTTTTTACGGATACTGGCGTAGTTCCGTCAGTCGGCGATGTGAGTTACTTTGTTGAAAAAGGAGAAACAGTGGGTTTGGTCGGCGAATCTGGATGCGGCAAATCCGTATCCGCATTGTCCATCATGCAACTCATTGAATCACCACCAGGAAAAATCGTTGAAGGCGAAATTCAATTTGAAGGCCAGGATTTAAGCAAGCTCACTTCCAAACAAATGCAAGCGATTCGCGGCAATCGCATTGGCATGATCTTTCAAGAACCCATGACCAGCTTAAATCCCGTATATACGATTGGCTTTCAGATCACCGAAGCCTACTTACAACATAATGATGTGGATGATGAAACTGCATATAAGGAAGCCATTCAAGTATTGGAGCAAGTGGGTATTCCTGATCCTAAACAGCGTTTTTATGAATACCCCCATCAATTATCCGGCGGCATGCGCCAGCGTATCATGATTGCCATCGCCATTATCTGCAAACCATCGCTGCTCATTGCTGACGAGCCCACTACAGCGCTTGACGTCACCATTCAAGCACAAATACTGGATTTGCTCAAATCCTTACAACAACAAACACAGATGTCCATTCTGCTCATCACCCATGACCTGGGCGTCATTGCAGAAATGGCCAAGCGAGTAGTCGTTATGTATGCAGGAAAAGTAATTGAAACCGCGAGTGTACAGGATATTTTTCACAACCCCAATCACCCTTATACTAAAGGGTTGTTTGAATCAATTCCTAAAATCGATCACTCCGCCAAATACCTATACGACATTCCAGGCACAGTCCCGGATCCCAGACACTTTCCAACGGGATGCCGTTTTCATCCACGATGCTCAAAATGCATGGATCGATGCAAGACTGATGAGCCCATGCTAAAACGAACCCATCCCGGACATTTATCCGCATGCTGGCTTAATGAGGACTTCAAATAATGACACAGGACAATTATTCACAATCAATTGATAACGTTCTGCCAGGTAATCATGTGGAAGATATTCACATGCCACTGCTAAAAGTAACAAACTTAAAGACACATTTTCCAATTGAATCGGGATTATTTAATAAATCAAATAAGACAGTCAACGCTGTGGACGGCATTTCATTTAATATTATGCCCGGCGAAACACTTGGACTCGTTGGTGAATCCGGCTGTGGAAAAACAACTGCAGGCCGATCAATTTTGCGGCTTATTGAACCCACATCCGGCGATATCACATTTAAAGGCCAGCATATGCGCCAACTTAAGGGAAATGCGCTTCGCAATATGCGAAAGAATATGCAAGTTATCTTTCAAGATCCGTATATGTCACTCAATCCACGAAAGATGGTATCTGATATTATTGGCGACGCATTAATCTATCACAAAATATGCAATAAAAAAGAACGCAACCATCGTGTGGCAGAATTATTGGAAACCGTTGGTTTAAGCCCTACCTATATCAATCGTTACCCGCATGAATTTTCCGGCGGCCAACGCCAGCGCATTGGTATTGCTAGAGCATTGGCATTATCGCCTGAACTCATCATCTGTGATGAAGCAGTATCTGCGCTCGATGTATCTGTACAAGCACAAATTATCAACCTGCTTATCAAACTTCAGGAAGAACGCGGTTTATCCTATCTATTTATTGCGCATGACTTATCCGTGGTCAAACATATTAGCCACCGTATTGCTGTCATGTACTTGGGAAAAATTGTTGAAATTGCTAACAGCGATGATCTATTTGCCAACCCGCTCCATCCATATACACAATCACTGCTTTCAGCAGTACCCATCATTGATCCTGATCACAGATCCAACCGCATTCATCTGACAGGCGATGTTCCATCACCCATCAACCCACCATCCGGCTGTCCATTTCATACGCGCTGTCCCAAAGCAATAGAAGAATGCAGCCATACATATCCCACACAAAAGGAAGCGCGTAAATGGCATATGGTCAGTTGTTTACGGGTAACTTAGGTCAAATACATTTATGGAACTGCCCTCAAAAATAAAGGCATAATCATACTAGCATGGTACTGAATTGGATTTATTGGACAACCTGCTAAGATGGCATTGATCATTCAACTATCACAGACAAATTTATCAAATAAAATCATTCAGTTACATAATATCTCGTTTAGTGATTGACCATTTTTTTCTCAATCTGTACTCTTATTAGCTATTAGCAAACACCTCTTAGAAGCATATTTGACGTAAGGATTTATTATGCATGCACGTAAACAAAATCAACATCACAGTATAGACTTTCGACGCGATATCTTCGCTATTTTCTTTTTAGCGTTGGGCATTTTTATTGCACTTTGCTTAGTATCCTATCACCCCTCAGACCCTGCAATTAATTCTGTTTCCAATATGACGACTGTACACAACTTGGGTGGTTTAGTCGGTTCCTATTTAGCGGATATTTTATTTACACTCCTAGGCATCAGTGCCTATTTGGCCAGCGCTATTTGCTTTATTATGTGTTTTATTCAAATGTCAAAGCATCCTATTCATTTTCGAATCTCAACAATGTTATTTTACATTGGCACTATTGGATTTGGATCCGCACTCATTCATCTCCGATTTAACAACATACATTTTCAAGGCGTATCTATTCCTGGCGGCGGCCTTGTGGGCGGATTAATCGGCAGTATTTTCTTTCATTATTTGAACAAAGCAGGTGCATATCTAATTAT
Source organism: uncultured Myxococcales bacterium (assembly GCA_964480565.1). GTDB lineage: Bacteria > UBA10199 > UBA10199 > 2-02-FULL-44-16 > JAAZCA01 > CAYZSU01. Next base: position 8,833 of record CAYZSU010000011.1, read on the forward strand.
TTCTGCATGCTTTATTACATGCTTTATGATGGCCACCAAAATTTCATTAAGTGCAATATTTAATGCAATACATACATTTATATCTTTATCCGCTAACCATATAAAAAGTCTAACCCAGAGAGTTAGCGCCTATAGCTTGCAACAGTGGAAAGGTATTTATTCTCAAATTCGCACACGCATAATACCTTTACCCACTCAAAATATTACAACTGATGCACCGGTAAAAATAAAATCAAAACCACATTCTGATGAAATCACATTGCAACCAATTCGCCCAATACTAGAAGACTCCACATCACCCAATAATAAAATACTCGCTGAAAAAACAACTACGAATTCAAGCATTGCAGACACATTGCCCTCTGCTAAAATATTTAAACGTGCCGATTTAAAACCCAAAAAGAAAATAAATAATCAACTCAATTTTCAACATATGGATATTTCCGGCTATACCCCACCACCATTAGCATTGCTCGATACAAGTGAAAAAGAATGTACTACTCTGGACGAATCTGAACTCCAAAAAAATTCACTATTATTGGCACGTAAATTATTGGATTTTGGTGTAGAAGGCAAAGTCACGGCCATCCACCCAGGCCCTGTGATCACTATGTATGAATTTGAACCCGCAGCTGGCATTAAACTTAATAAAATTGTTAACTTACAGGATGATTTATCATTGGCTTTAAGTGGACGAAGTGTACGCATTTTACCACACCTGCCAGGAAAAGCAGCTGTTGGTATTGAAGTTCCCAATAATGAACGCGAAATTGTATGGCTTCATGATATTATAGCTTCCCCACAATACAATAAGCAAAATAGCAATTTACCCATTGCACTTGGCAGCTCCACATCTGGAAACTCCCATATTGTGGATTTAGCTAAAATGCCGCACCTACTCATTGCAGGTGCGACTGGATCTGGAAAAAGTGTGGCCATTAATAGCATTATCCTAAGTATTTTATATCGATCCTCTCCTGAAGATGTGCGATTTATCATGGTAGATCCAAAAATGCTCGAGCTGTCTATTTATGATGGCATTGCGCATTTACTATTGCCTGTGGTCACAAAACCCAAACCTGCAGTACAGGCCATGCGTTGGGCGATCATTGAAATGGAACGCCGCTACCGATTAATGGCAGATACAGGCACGAGAAATATTGTGGGCTACAATAATAAAATCCGCAAAGATGAAGTTGATTTAGTTACAGAAGACATTGCCAAGGAAATGCTATCTCAAAATAAAGATGCCATTGCCCATACAGGGAAGCTTCCTTATATTGTAATCATCATTGATGAGCTCGCAGACTTAATGATGACCGCTAGTCAAGACATGGAAGAATGCATTACACGACTCGCGCAAATGGCCAGAGCCGCAGGAATTCATTTGATCTTAGCCACACAACGCCCGAGCGTAGATGTCATTACAGGATTAATTAAAGCCAACTTTCCTGCTCGCATTGCATTTAAAGTCACATCCAGACATGATTCTCGCACCATACTCGATAGCATTGGCTCAGAAACATTGCTTGGGCAAGGTGACATGCTATTCATGACTCCACAAGGTGGCAATATGCTTAGACTGCATGGATCCTATCTCACGGATTCCGATATTGCGCGCGTAGTAACACATATTAAAGAACAAGGCACCCCTACTTATAATGAAAATATTTTAAAAACACCGGACAAAGAAAGCACTGTATTGGACGATGATGACGCGGATGAGCTATATGATACTGCTTTAAAATTAGTATCCGATACAAAGCAAGCATCCATTTCCATGGTACAGCGAAAACTTCGCATCGGTTATAACCGTGCCGCCCGTATGATTGAACGTATGGAAACAGAAGGTGTCATTGGCCCAGCAGATGGCAGTAAGCCACGGCAAGTATTTGTTAATAACTTGAATACATAATGGAACATTAAGTTGAATACTCTTTAAACAGGCATCTAAAATGACTCGACTAAAAAAAATAAAATATAATTTATTCACATTGTATGTCCTCATTATTACACTATCGTTAATCATTGGTATATCACAAACTGGATTTTCAAAACAAACTACGCATAAATCATTAACCGCCCATATTATTAAACTGATCCAAACAAATATGACGTCATGGAATACTGTTATCATTCCATTTACCCAATATTCACATATTGAATTGCTTCAAAAAACAGTATCAAAAAAAGGCACATTCACATTATCCAAAAACAATCAATGGCGACTTGCATATCAGGATATGGATAGCGATCATTATTTTTTTACAGGACATGATTTATGGATTTTTGACCCTCACAGCACAGCTACCGAATCAATTGAAATATCAAAAAAAGATATGCATGTGCAAATGATGTCATTATTTCAATCACCCAAGTCCATTCGACGTTTATTTCGCATTATGCATGCAGAAAAAAAATCAATTGACCAATACATATTAACCCTAAGACCCAAACATAAATCATCGCCTTATAAAAAACTAACCCTTGCTTGCAATGCAATTGGCAGGATTACCTCCTTGATTCTTACGCATCAAACGGGCAATGAAACCACATATATATTTGCTGATTATCAAATCAATCCAACATTACCAATGTATTGGTTTATGCCAAAAAAATCTTCGTCTCATAATTAACATCTCCACTATTTTTTCATTCTATTTATATAAAAAAAGAGATGAACTATATTGATGTTTTATTTTTTTATGCTATAAATGCATTACAACTTTTTAAAGGAGAGAAAAAATGAGAAAACGCATTGTAACAATTGCGATTGCCCTATGCTGGCTAATCGCACCTGCACTATCGCAGGCCACAGATGTACAGACAGAAGGCATTGCCCTGTCTTCCAAAGTACCCGTTAGTTTTTATGGTTTTATTACTGCCCAAGGAATTTACACGGATTCCACCGTACAAACATTGGACCCCACTAATGCATCAACCATCAATGCTCTAACAGGCATTAACAGCGTTGAAAATGAAAAAGCCGCTGGAGCAGCCAACAATAATGCCGCCATTGGTTTTACCGCACAAAATTCACGTTTTGGTTTTTTATTCAGTCCATATACCATTGGCAATGCATCCTTTGATGTGGATGCACGTTTGGAATTCGATTTGTTTAGCACGACGCTCACAAATATCCATGGCTTAAGCCCACGCATTCGTCGTGCCTATTTTGGCATGGGTGGCGATTCATGGCATGTATTATTGGGCCAAGAATGGGATTTATTTTCACCATTAAATGTCGCATCTTTTGATTTTGTCAATATGTGGCAAATGGGTAATTTAGGTATTCGTCGCCCACAACTTCGCTATATGTATACCCATGATGTATCTGAAGAAACAGGCATTGAAACAGGCATGAGCTTAGGACTTCCTAGCAATAATTTGAACTTTGCAAATACAAGCAATGACAGTGCCATGCCCATGTTACAAGGTCGATTGGGACTTACTCATAATTTAAGCGCGGGTAAAATGAAGGCCTATTTATCCGGTGTATTTCATCGCACACATGCCGCACAAAAAATTAACAATTGGGGATTGGCCTTGAGTCTTTATGTACCAGTACATGCCTATTTTAAACCATCCATGGAAATCCATTATGGCAAAAGCTTAGGCAATCTATTGTCCCTAACATCCACAACCACCAAACAACGTGCACTCGCAGGTTGGGCACAAGTGAAAAGTAATTGGACCGATAAAGTCAGCACTGTCGTGGGTTATGGCATGGAAATGCTTAAAAACAGTGAAGTTGCTGCAGGAGCCATTAAAACAAATATGGATGGCTTTATCAATATCAGCTATTCACCAGTGAAACCTGTTTCCATCGGCATGCAATTCGATCATATTCGCACCAATTATCAAGTTAGTGGCACCAGTTCTGCCAATGTTGGTACATTATGCGCCATGTACAAGTTCTAAACTAGGTAATATAGATATACAAAAGGTCCTGGAAATTTTTCCAGGACCTTTTTTTATGCCAATATAATAAGCCGAGTTCTGTAACTAGCTAGTTGCTAGCAACGATCATTTATCTAGGAGTAATGTTACCATTACCCTCAAGCAACCTACCCCCCTTACAAAGCATAATGCTTTCTTAAGCGGATCGCTTAAGGACGCTAATTTCGCGGCATAAAGTATACATGGTCTTGCTCCCCATGAGGTTTACCGTGCCATTTTTGTCACCAAAAATGCGGTGGGCTCTTACCAGCATTACAATGCTCTGTCAAAAAGACAGCCACCTTTTCACCCTTACCTAAACCACACAGGCGGTATATTTTCTGTGGCACTATCTGTCCCATTGAGTTACTATTTAAAGCACTTCAGATGAGCCTGGGCATTACCCAGCATGGCATCCTGCGGAGCTCGGACTTTCCTCTTAATTAATCAATAATCAAGCGATCGTTTTCTATTGGCACTTTCAAAGAACATTGCATGTATTTATTTCACTATGATCTCATCCCACACACTAAAAATGAGGAGAAATGAATATGTATGAAAAGGATAGTCAGATGAGACACTCACTATGCATTATCAATTGCTAGATTTGCCAATCGATCGGCATGCGTATTTTTCTCTCGCCTGACATGTGCAATTGTATATGTACACGAGGATAATAAGGCGACTAACTCTTGATATAGTGGCTTTAATTTTTCGTTTTTCACGCGGTATTGGCCCAATATTTGCTTAACTAACAATTCTGAATCCGCATAAATTTTAATTTTTTGAAATGTATGTTTTGATAATGCCGCACTCACACCCAAAATCATGGCTTTATACTCTGCCTGATTATTGGTCGCGTCACCTAAGTATTGGGATAATTCATCCAACACTTGCCCGTGATCATCGAATAATACAGCACCACAACCTGCAGGTCCAGGATTACCGCGTGCCGCACCATCTGAAAAAAGTGTAATAGTGGTATGACTCATAATTCGCTAAATAGGGACTTTAATTGATCGGTTTGCTCAGAAGATAATGTGGACAGAACATCTTTTGTTTTTTTCGATAGTAATTTACTATCAATATGATTTGTATCCGAGACAATATCATCGGTCTCTACATGTGCCAAACTCATCGCAAGTTCTTTTAATGTACTCCTCACATGATCCACAGAAATACGGCCAGCCAGTTGTTTTTTCACCTCACCAAATGACTCTTCTTCTGCTAAGAACATTAATAATTCAACAGCTGCATCTTGATCCAACGATGATAGACGAATCATTTATACCTCCTGTGTATTATCGTGCGCATTATTTGCAACATCTCCCTCAACCTCTGATTCATCAACAGGTTTAACATAGTAAATCAGGCGTTGACAGCTTGGACATGATCGAAGCTCGGTCTGTCGCAACATTTCATTTAACATTTGAGGTGGAATACGTCGCAAACATCCCTGACAAGCCCCATCATTAATGGATGCCAATACATCCACATAACACCTACGAATAAAATCATATTTTGATAGTAATTTCTTATCAATACACGCCACTACTGCAGGTCTGGCATTATGATCCTCTTCAAGCTGTTCCTTGATACGAGATTCTTCCTCATTCACTTCAGATAATGTTTTTTCATACCTATCTTTCTTATCGGCAAATTCATGAGAAAGTTGCTTTATATTTTCATTTATTTCATCAATACGCGACATTGCAGCAAGGACTTTCTCTTCACGCTCCTTATTAATCAATTTTCCTTCTGATATTTCTTTTAATGCAGCCTGATATTCTTTATTTGTTTTAAGTGCATAGAGCCTTGCTTCACGAGTTCGAAGTAATTCCACTGATTCATTCAAATCCGCTTCATTTTTATTTTTTTGAATATCTAATTCATTTTTTTCATTCGTTAATACAGATAATTGCTGTGATACACTATCAAATTCATCTTTTACAGGCTGTAATTGCTGTGGTAATTCGTCCAACCATTTATTTAATTTATGTACATTACCATCAATTTTTTGTAATTTTTTCAAATTTTCTATATTTCTATCAAAATTTATGTCCATTCAGACTCCCACACTCATTTAATTAGATGATTGTGTACGCGCATTAGTGGCGGTTGTCAATGCCAGATAGTTCAATTTTATGGATATTTTTTAAATCGCTATATCTCAAGTAGAAATATAAAAAAACTTACAAAACACTTGATCATTTTCACACAACAGTATAATAGACAAAATTCATCAATTGGGCCCTTAGCTCAGTTGGTTAGAGCCACCGGCTCATAACCGGTTGGTCCCAGGTTCGAGTCCTGGAGGGCCCACAAAACCTCTTGTTACTTACAAGAGGTTTTTTTATTTTTCGGGACTGTTGAAAAATAGACAATTTGTGGGGTTGTTCAAAAATGCCCAGATTCAAGGCTCCCGCAAATCCGTAACCGGAGTGTACATGCGAGTACGTGAGGATTGCGGGTGCAGCGGGAAACACCGAAGATGGGCGTTTTTCAACAACCCCTTTTCAGAAACTATATCAAATCAGTTTTTCTAAGAATTATCAGACTGTTGATATATGCCTTCTGCAATACGCATTGCATAATGATACGCCTGATATATTGGAATTGATTTTTTTAACGCAAATTTTTCCACACTATCAAATTCAGGAATTACTTTTACTACAGCCCCTCCCTGTAATCGACCAATTTTAAATTGAATAGTTTCTGCATCCACTGTTTGAGAAACTAATTCGCGCTGAAGTACACGCCGCTCCACAGGGTAATATCGTACGCCAAATGTCGTGGTAGAGGTCAATAAGTAATCCATACATATATCCAAATATTGCTTACTCACAATGACATGAACACAATAGGCGGGTCTATTTTTTTTCATATAGATCGGTTCTATATATGCATCATTGGCACCCAGAGCTAATAGCTGTGCAATCATAGGACCGATCATCTCCGCTGACATATCATCGATATTGGTTTCCACATGCATACATACAGCACCGTGGCCAATATACAATCTTGCCATATCTGGCACCTGTATTGAATATCGATCGCCAAAACCAGTTCCAAGCACATGAATGGATTGCAATGGATTCTCGCCAAAATGAGATGCCAAAGCCTTTACAATTGCTAAACCTGTGGGAGTAACCAGTTCATCCCTACGATTCGATGCACAAATGGGTAATCCTTTGATCATCGCTACCACAGCTGGGCAGGGCAATGGAATCCGACCATGAGCCGTATTTATTTCTCCCTGACCAAATGGAATAGGTGATGCAATCAGCTCATCGATATTTAAATAATCATATCCGATCATACACCCAACAATATCAATGAATGTATCAATAGATCCCAATTCATGAAAGTGAACATCATCCTTAGATAGGCCATGTGCATGAGCCTCTGCATCTGCAATGATATGAAATGCTTTTTTACTAAGAGAGACAATTTTATCTGATAGCTCACATTGATTCAGCACCTGTTCAACATCCACCAGCGTACGTAATTGTTGTTCAGAATGAATAGTCACATTAATATCTGTTCCAGAAATCATATGCGAGTTTTTTTCAGTCCTTAACTCATATCCAGAAATCGGACATTTATTTAATTGCACACGCAATAAATCATCGGGCAATCCTGCATCCAACATCGCACCTAATAGCATGTCCCCGGATATTCCATGAGTAATATCGATAAATGCAGTCATTATTTTTTCCATTTTACATCCACTTCCAATACAACGCGTTCCGTTGCTCTAACAATTGTAAATTCATAATTATTCCATAGAAATGATTCTCCTATTTTTGGAATATGACCAAATTCATGCAGCACAAACCCTGCAATGGTTTCATAGCCACCTTCAGGAATATCAATATCAAGCATTGAACGAATATGTTCAATTTCAGTTCGACCATAAATACGATATTGATTCCGGCCCATGCGGCGATATAGCAATGGCGTTTCATCATGTTCATCGGCTATTTCACCCACCACTTCTTCTATAAGGTCTTCATTTGTTACAATGCCTGTCGCAGCCCCATATTCATCCACAGCAATAGCCATTGCATGACTGTTCGTACGCATATTCACAAATAACTCATCCAAAGGCATTTCCTCTGGAACATATAGTGGCGCGATCATCAAATCTTTGATTGATTGTTTGGAATCACTAAATATTAAATCCGTACTATGAAGTATGCCCACAATATTAAATGACTTTCCTTCATAAACAGGAATACGCGAAAATTCATAATTCTCTAATACACGCTCAACCTCATCACGCTGAGAATAAATATTGGCACTGATGATATCCACAAGTGGTGTCATAATATTTTCAACTCTCTTTTCCGCTAAATCAAAAATATGGGATATCATTCGGCGTTCGTATTGCTTCACATCACTTTCAGCTCTAGATTTTACTTCAATCATCAGTTCCAACTCTTCACGCGACAAAGGCTTGGCCAAGCCCATTTGCCGATTTTTATTTTTTCGTAAAATTGAATTTGTAAATCGCGACAATACCCATGTGATCGGATAAAATAAGTAGGAAAAGAAAAATAATATTGGCGCAATACGAAGCACTATTTTATCGGCATGCGCCTGATACACACTTTTAGGAACTATCTCACCTAAAATCAATGAAAAGGGTAAGTATAAAATAGCCAAAGGTGCATACATATCACCATGATATTTAATAATATATAGAGTTACCAATACTGATCCGCTCACTGTACTAACATTTGTACCCAAAAGCGTAGTGGATAAAAAAGTCGCACTATCACTAATCATCTGATAGGCCATATGAGCACGTTTTGAACCAGCCTCTTTGGCAGCAATTAATTTATATTTATCCGCATTTACAAATGCAATTTCGCTACCTGAAAAGAATCCTTCCGATATTAGGCAAATCAATAAGTATATGATTAATAAAATAATTTCCACAGTTTATCTCTCCAGCTCACCAAACAACTCTTCTAAAATATCATCCATCGTAATTAGACCCAGCAATGTATTATCATGATCTTTTACAATCGCCATATGCATATGAAGTCGCTGAAATTCACGAAGTAATTTTTCAACAGGCATTTGAGGAACAGCATTGATAACAGGATGAATATGATTTTTTAAATTAAATTGATTGCCTTGAGATTTTTTTCGATACAGGGCAAATAGGTTTTTCACAAGAAATATGCCAATAATATTATTTGAATCACCTTCATAACATGGTACACGCGAATATTGTGTACTTTTTAATTCTCCCAAAAATTGATCATACTCCACATCGACAGACAACATAAACACATGGCTAATATCTGTCATAATATCAGATACCCGTTTTTCACTAAATTCAAACACATTATGGATGAGCTCACGCTCCTCTTCCTCAATAACCCCTGCTTTTCCACCCAAGTCCACAAGTTTACGGTATTCATCTTCCATGACAGGTTGAATATGAGGCTCAGATGTATTGCTAATCGCATGAATGATCTTATCCGCCACCCAGGTCAATACACGCTGCAGCGGATAAGTGATTTTATTAAATAGTATTAGCGGCCAAATAATAATTTGCGCTAATTGAGTAGCATAAAGAATCGAAATATTTTTTGGTAAAATTTCACCAAAGAGCATTAAGAATGGAGTAATGCAAAGCACAGACAACGCTGTTTTCATTTCAACAGTCAACGTACTATTCATTTGATTTAAAATGGACACCCCTAAAATGGAAATACATACATTAAAGAATTCATTTCCAAGCAATATTGTAACTAATGTATCTCGTGGCCGCCTTAGATAATAAATAATTTTTCTAGCGGATCTGTATTTGGATTCGCTAAATCGATGAATATCGACTTTTGATAATGAAAATAATGTTGTTTCAGAACCTGAAAAAAAAGCTGAACAACATATACTTATTAATAGAAAAATAAAAAGGGATAACATAACGCACTTAAAATACCTGCCTTAATATTGAAATCAAGCAAAATACTATTTTATACTTAAAAACATCAGCCCTGCGTAGCATTTGAGATTATGGGAGTAATTTAAAAATGGAATTGTTGAAAAATACTTCCACAAAAAAAGACCAACACATTATGTGTTGGCCCTTCATTGAATTTTTAAATTTATCTACAAGTAAATTATAGACCTTGTTTTTCATACATCAGCACAGCCTTATTCATTTTTTTAAGCAATGTTAAGTTTAGCGTACTTGCTAATTCCAAATCTCTTGGTGTAACTTTAGGTCCTTTTTTTAGAATAGGCATATATTTACTCCATATGCCAGCAATAGCAGTCAGCTGATTACGAATGGTTTCATTTTTTGTACCCGGTAATTTTAAGATCACATCACCATCTTTTAATCCTTTTAAGGTTCTATCAAACAATGCGATAGTCCGCTGTAGATAGGATGTATTATTTGAGGTATCAATATGGGATACAACTAAAAGCAATTCCTTTGTCATTTTTTGTGTGAGCATGCGCTGTTTTCCTGCTAAGTTAATAGTCACAGCTAAGCCTTGATCCATATTGGAACCACCTGCACTTTGCTCATACATTTTCACAGTTTTATTCATTTCAGCAAGCAATGGCACATTTTTGGTTGCAATGGCACTGAGTACTTCCGGTGAAGCAGAACGACTTTGAGCCACTTGATCAATATAAGGTTTAAACTCTTTCCAAAGCTGTTGCACAACATGCAATTGATTAATAATAGCGGCATCTTCTGTTTTAACTAAATGCAAATCCTCATCACCAAATTCCAACCCTTTTAACGTTTTATCAAAAAGCGCCGCTGTTTGTTGAAGATTTTGAACATTACCCAAGGGATCAATCCCTTTGACGACAAATAATACTTCCTTGCTCATTTTTTGTGTAAGCATGCGCTGCTTACCTGATAAATTGAGAATTCGGCTTAGTTCTGTACCTGACAATGCAAATGCTGAACTACTCATACATAGTGTTACAACTAATGCTAGAATAACTTGTAATGACCTCATCATAATTTAATTCCCCCTTTTAAATATTAAAAAACAGCCTACCGTTAAATATTTATATATAAAATTACATGAATTGTCGATTAAAAATACATTTTTTATGCAATGGGGATGCCCTTCAAAATAGATTCCCACGGGCAAAACAGTGACACGACTAAGCTACCACATACTTCGAACGCATTTACCCATGCACATGCATGGGGTCCTCTGCAGGCTTACACCACTGATGAAAATCTATCCAGCAAGCAAAACCAGCAGGATGAGAAGACTCTGCCTGTTTTTGCCAGTGGAGAAAGCAACGAAAAGCCCTCTAAAATAGATCCTTTTCTATAGACATCATCAAAGAATTTTTATAGATATCTCTGCAGTGTCTTTGTTTCAGCACATTCCAGGAGAAAATATGAAAAAAAGCATGATAATAGTCATCACACTTATTGGATGTTTAACAATAATATCAAACAGTTTATATGCCGCTCCATTGGAAAATGACTATCACGATAGAGTTGGTTTCTTTGCAGGAATTGGCATGGGATTAGGTGGCACTAGTTTTGCGGGAAATACAAATTCAAAGACTAAGTTTGGAATCGTTAGCGACGTTAAATTGGGATATGGCATACTGGAAAATGTACTCATCATGTACAATGGCACATTTAATTATGCAAAAATGGATGGATTTGACTTTTTAATTTATACATTTCCCATTGCAGTTCAAGTATATCCTCTAAAAGCACATGCCTGGTATGTACGACCCAGCGTAGGTATATGCATGTCAACGATTTCACGCATGGAGCAAGGTGTTGAGCGATCAGTAGATACCAATATTTCATACTCATTTGGCATTGCAAGCGGATATGAATTTCGCTTTAGAAAGTATTTTGCTATTAGCCCTGAAGCAGTATATCGATATAGTCATTTAAGAAAATTTGGCATTCGCAATAGCGGTCATAGTTATGGCGTACAAGCATCTATCATAGTTCATTTTTGAACACTCCATAAAATTGCTATTTTGAGGGCAGTCCCATAGAGGATGATTCTAATAATCAAAAAAAACCAGGCAATTGCCTGGTTTTTTAAATTTATTCTTCAATCTATTATCGACAATTATTACAGACATCAAACCAATCATCTGGTAATTCTACTTTTTCATTAAAATATTCCAATTGTTTTTTAGGTGCAATTTTTTGACCGCATTTCTTACAATGAGCCATTTCAAAGGATACATTCCATTTCGGAAATTCACGGGTATTATTATCTTCCTTGACTTCAATACAATTGGTTGGGCACACATAGGCACAAGATCCACATCCAATACATGCAGTGGCCTCTTCATCAAAGGGGGAACTTACATGACGGTCTGCACCACGGCCTGCAAATGAAATCGCACTAACGCCAACGACCTCTGCACATGCACGGATACACAACCCACATAGCATACATTTATCATCTCGTTTTTTAAAACGCGTTTCACTAACTCCCAATCGATCTGCAATAGCTTGAATTTCTGGTGAATTGGATGAGCGCGCTAAAATAAACTCCATAATCATCTTGCGCTGCTTATTTACTTGTTCCGTATGGGTATTTACAACCAAGCCATCGACTGCAGCCGTATTACATGAGGTTATCATCTTACATTGACCATTTTGCTCAATTTCAACCATGCATAATCGGCAAGATCCATAGGCATTCATTTCACTATTATTGCAAAGGGTTGGGATATCAATGCCTTTACGTCGGCAAACATCCAACACGCTTTCACTTGCATTTGCACTTACTGATTCGCCATTTATTGTTAGTGTAATATCAGACATGCGTAACTCCTCTTTCATCATAAGCCAATTTAAGCAACTTCTACAGCATTAAACTTACAGCTCTCCACACACATACCACATTTGATGCATTTATCTGCAATCACTTCATGCACTTTTAGTTTATCATTGACCTTGCCATTGACAGTTGCTGATTCCACTGTCTTTTGTATTGCATCAACTGGACATGCTTTGGCACATGCCATACATCCCACACACTGTTTATTCGTAATTGTATAATTAATCAGCGGCTTACATACTCCTGAGGGACATTTTTTTTCTTTAATATGCGCTTCATATTCATGTCGAAAATATTTAATCGTTGATAATACAGGATTAGGTGATGTTCCACCAAGTGCACAAAGAGATGCACTTTTTATGGTAACTGCCATTTCTTCCAATAGATCCAAATCACTTTCCTGGCCATCACCACTGCAAATACGCTCAAGAATCGTCAGCATATGCACAACACCCTCACGGCATGGCACGCATTTTCCACAGGATTCTTCTTTTAAGAAATGAGTGAAATATCTAGCTACATCGACCATACAGGTATCTTCATCCATAACAATCAGTCCACCAGATCCCATCATGGACCCTACTTTGGTGAGCTCATCAAAATCAATGGGCATATCCAATTTATCTTCTGGCAAGCAACCACCCGATGGTCCACCGGTTTGAATCGCTTTAAATTTTTTATTACCTGGAATGCCGCCACCAATATCATAAACAATCTCACGCAGCGTAATTCCCATTGGTACTTCTACAAGACCAGTATTATTAATCTTTCCAACCAAAGAAAATATTTTTGTACCTTTGCTATTCTCTGTTCCAATATTGCTATACCAATCCGCGCCATTAGCCAAAATTAATGACACATTGGCCCAGGTTTCCACATTATTGATATTCGTGGGTTTATTCCAAAGTCCCTTTTCAGCAGGATATGGTGGACGTGGTTTTGGTTCACCTATACGACCTTCAATAGATGCAATGAGTGCACTTTCTTCACCACATACAAATGCCCCACCACCCCGGCAAATCGTAATATCAAAGTTAAAATCAGAGCCCATGATGCTTTTGCCTAAAAGACCCATTTCTCTTGCTTGCTCGATCGCTTTTTGCGCATGAGCTAATGCCAACGGGTATTCTGCACGTACATAAATATACCCCTGTTTGGCACCAATGGCTTTCGCACCAATGGCCATCCCTTCAATTACTTTATGGGGATTACCTTCTAAAATAGAGCGATCCATATAGGCCCCAGGATCACCTTCATCCGCATTACAAATAACAAACTTACGTGCAGATTCAGCTGCATGACATATTTCCCATTTTTTACCGGTTGGGAATCCACCACCGCCACGCCCTCTAAGACCGGATTTTTTGATTTCATCGATAATTGCATTAGGGGACATTTCCACTGCTTTTGCAAGTGCACCATACCCACCAATCGCAATATAATCCTCAATCACATCTGGTGCTAATTTTTGATTTTCTGAAAAAATCACTCTATTTTGATGTTTATAAAATGGAATATCCGCTTCTTTGGCAATATGCGCTTTAGTCACAGGATCTTCAAATACGAGCGAATCAATAATTTCATCACCTTTGATAGTTTTTTCCAATATATCGGAAACATCCGCAGGTTTTAATTGCTGATATAAAATCCCTTTGCCTGTAACCAACGCCAATGGGCCACGTTCACAAAATCCATGACAGCCAGTCACTTTTAGCTCAACCGTATCCGCCATTTTTTTTGCTGTGATCTGCTCTTTAAATGCAGCAATCACATTTTGACAGCCATGCCCATGACACCCTGTTCCACCGCAGACAACAATCAACTCTTTTTTTGCTGCGTTTTCACGTTCTTTTTTAATTGCCTCAAGGTCATTTAAATTTTGAATCTTTTTCACAGAATGGTCCTTTATCCTATCACGCTTATTTCCGTAAGTTCCCAATTAATTCTTTGGATTTTTTGGTATCCATTTTACCATGATATTCACCTTCTACCATTACCACTGGCCCTAATGCACATGCACCAACGCAATTTACAGTTTCCAATGTAAATTTTTTATCATCCGTTGTATTGCCTGGTTCAATACTCAAGTCACGACTGAGTTCATCGAGTACACGTTGAGCGGCACGCACATGGCATGCAGTTCCCATACATACTTGAATGATTTTTTCACCTTTTGGAATCAATGAAAATGCACCAAAAAAAGTAGCCACTGCATAAATCTGTGACAATGGCATATTTAATTTTTCAGATACACGTTCCAATGGATGCTTGGGTAAATAACGATATTCCGACTGTACATCCAATAAAATACCGATTAATTGATCGGGGCGATTTCCATACTTATCACAAATTGTATCCACACATTTCACATCCATAATATTATCCTCTACAAAATTATTTATTATTATAAACTACAACGTTTACGCAGTTGATGCCATTTTTTTACAACGATTGTTTGAATCTCAGCAATATCATCATCACTTAGATGACGAAAGCGCCCTTGACCTTTCATATAATCAGCAACTGGAATTAATTTTTCAAAATCCATACTTAAATTATAATCCCCATTTTCAATTTCATATAGAGGGAACACGCCACTTTGAACAGCCATTCGCCCCATACGCACTGCCAAATCCGATGGTGAGCGCCAGCCCGTTGGACAAACTGAAAATACATGCAAATATGTTGGCCCCTCAAATGACAATGCTTTTTTGACCTTTGCATCCAAGTCAAAGGGATAACTAGGTGTTGCAGTCGCTACATAAGGAATATTATGCGCAGCAACAATCTCCGGCATATTCTTTTTCCATGTACGCTGGCCTTTACTCTTTTCACCGGAAGGCGATGTTGTGGTTGTCGCACCGTAAGGTGTTGATCCGGAGCGTTGAATACCGGTATTCATATATGCTTCATTATCATAACACACATACATAATATCATGCCCACGCTCCATCATACCGGACAATGATTGCAAACCAATATCTGCAGTCGCACCATCACCACCAAAGGCAATGACTTTGACACGTTGATCTGCTGGAAAGAACCCTTTTCGCTTCATCGCCTTAATAGCAGCCTCAACACCTGAGGCAACAGCGGATGTATTTTCAAATAAGGTATGAATCCAAGGTAATTCCCAGTTGGTTAGCGGATAGCCAGATGCAATAATTTCCATGCAACCCGTTGCATTTACCATAATTGCATTGCGCCCCAATTCACCTGCAACTGCTTTGGCAACTTGGCGTACAGCTAAAGCCTCTGCACAGCCCACACAACCACGATGGCCGGAGGTAAATGATTCATCTTTATCAGTTAGCCGAGAGGCATATACATTAAAATTATTTCCTTGCTGCATAGTTCATCCCTTCACAATCCGCTGGGTTATTCTCTAATTCCGTATGTTTCAAAGGCATTATCTTGGCCCTTATCTGCCAATTCAATTCCTCGATGAATAATTTCCTCAAATTGCTCTGGCAAGATATCTCTTCCACCTAAGCCAGCAATAATACCTGCAATTTTAGGACGATCCACTTCATTATATAAAGCACTGCGAACTTCTGAGGCCACTGGTCCACCAGGTCCACCAGATGAAATACAACGATCCAATATAACTAATCGTTTAGCACCCTTTACAGCCGCTTTTAAATCATCAAATGGAAATGGACGCCATAAACGTAATTTTATTTGGCCTACTTTTTCACCTTTTTCACGCATTTGATCAATAGCAACGGATGCGGTCTGGCTATAGCTACCCATGGTTAAAAATAATGTTTCTGCATCTTCCGCCTTATAGGTTTCCACTGCTTTATAATGTCGGCCAAATTCTTTTCCAAATGCTGCCCACGTTTCATCCAGCACAGAACGCGTATTTAATAAGGCAACTTCCTGAGATTTTTTTATTTCACTATAGATATGCGGCGGTGCAAAAGTACCCATATTCACTGGTTTTCTAGGATCCAGCGGTGTTGGAAAATCATTATCTGGCAAAAAGCTACAAACCTTTTCCTCATCTTCAATATAGATAGGCTCCACCACATGTGTTAAGTGAAATCCATCCAAATTCACCATTACAGGGAATAACACACGTTTATCTTCTGCTGCACGAAATGCCCATATTGTATGATCGAATGCTTCTTGACCATTTTCACAAAAAACTTGAATCCAACCGGTGTCGCGAACAGCCATAATATCAGAATGATCACCCCATACAGATAAAGGCGCGGATAATGCACGATTGGCAACCACCATTACGATCGGCAAACGCATAGAGCTTGCCAAGTATACGGTTTCATGCATCAGTTCCAAACCTTGACCCGCAGTAGCGGTAAATGTACGTGCACCTGTAGCTGCTGACCCCAAGCATGCACTCATTGCAGAATGTTCACTTTCCACACAAATAAATTCCGCATTCAATTCGCCATGAGCGACAAGTTCTGAAAGATGCTCCACAATATGTGTTTGTGGTGTAATTGGATAGGCAGAGACCACATCTGCATTGCAGAGTTTTACGGCTTCTGACACTGCCAAGGAAACTTCAATACCTTTACGCTTACCCATAATATTAGTCCTTAATTAATTATTTACTTTGCTCATCATCACTATCTAGAGGTTTCATTGTAAAGCAACCCGTCACGCACTCACGAGAGCAAATGCCACAGCCCTTACAATAGTATTCGTCCACATATACGGAACGATCGTCATTAAACTTTATTGCAGCCTCTGGACAAAACATATAACAGACACCACACTTAATGCATCGATGCCGATCATACACTGGCTTTTGACTGCGCCAATCACCCGTGCAATATTCTTTGGCCCGTCCGGGTTTATCCACAACAAAGCCAACTTCTATCTCTTTCCAATTCTTATCAGCCATTAGAATCTCCTTACAATTTGCTTCAAGCACCTGTAATTGACGTCCGCTCAGTCGCACATTCCAATGCGCTGATATTCCGTGTCGCTAATTTTTCATTAAATCGACACTTGATTTGGTCGGCAATCAAATTCATGGGAACTAAATCCGATGCTTTCATCAATGCACCAATCATAGTCGTATTGGTAATTGGCACCTTCAGCACTTCCAGTGCAATGCTAAGCGCATCTACAAGAGCCATTCGGCCATTATAATTCATCTTATCGCGAAGTACAGATTCATCCTGTTTAGAATTAATGACAACCAATCCACCATCCTTTAAACCGGATGTCACATTCAAAATATCGATTAAACCATCATCCAAGACAACCACGATATTGGGTTGTGTCACTTCTGCACGCACCTTAATCATATCATCGGATACTCGCAAGAACGCTTGTACTGGCGCTCCACGACGCTCTGGGCCAAATGATGGCATTGATTGTGCACATTTGCCTTGTTCAATTGCAGCAAGCGCAACAAGTTCTGCTGATGTTACTGCACCTTGCCCACCACGACCGTGAAATCTAACTTCTATCATAGTATTTTCCATTAGTTTTAGGGTTAATTGATATCTTAAATGGGACCGGACTATCTCTTTTTTTCAAATACTTGTCAATGATTTTTGATTTTTTTATGTTCCCCAAGAAAAAATGACAGTCACATGACACCGATAAAAATATCAGGAACCTCTCCTGTGAAGGACACTCAGGAGAAAAAAAGTAATTCAAGTGGATAAGGGCGCTACATAGAGCATATACTGATAGGGTTGCCACAAAAATTGCTATTTTGAGGCCAGTCCAATCGCACATCACTCAGTAAGCATAACCCGCTAAACCACTTTGCTCATAAACACATTCTGCATAAAGAAAAGTAACACATAGGAAACAAATGCAGAAATTAATGGTGTCAGCACCCAACCAAAACTAATGCGACCCAACATACCAAAGTTTACATTGCGTCCGCCTTTGGCCAAGCCAATCCCCAGTATTGCACCAACCACTGCCTGTGAACTGGATACAGGTACCAATGGAATGGCAGGTAAATTATGACTCACAAACCATGTGTGCAATCCTTTGGATGCAAATAAAAATAACACCAATGAACTAGAAAGTACGACGATCAATGATGCCACAGGTGATAATTTAAAAATCCCCTCACCCACAGTCAGCATCACACGTTTTGAATATGTAAAAACACCCACTGCTATGGCAATGCCACCTAAGAGAAATAGCTGCTGTGTACTGCTAAATGAAAATCCCCATAGATTTAAATCATTAAACGGTGATGATGGCACAAACACACCCATGACATTGGCAATATTATTGGCACCCAAACTGTAAGACCCAAACGCACCGGCTAAGATCAAGCCCATACGTGTATAGGAATCCAATCGAATGAGATGAATTTTAAAAAATGACATCATATATTTTGTAATAAAAAAGAGAATAAATGCAAATAACAAAGACAATATCGGACAAAATATCCATGTACTCGCAATTTTAGTAAATACCGCATAATCGGTTGGCATATTGGAAAAAAAGTTCCAACCAATAATAGACCCCACAATAGCCTGTGATGTGGATACTGGCAAACACGCTTTAGTCATTAAAAGCACAGTGGATGCAGATGCAAATGCCACAGTAAATGCACCGGCTAAGGTGCTAATCGCACCCAGCTTACCCAATGTATGGGACGCCCCCGCCCCACTGATCACCGCACCGATAATCACAAAAAAACTACAAATACATGCCGCGGTTATAAATCGAATCATTTTTGATCCCACCGCTGTACCAAATACATTGGCTGCGTCATTTGCGCCCAATGACCAGCCCAGAAATAATCCGCTGGACAGGAAAAAAAGTATTGTTTCAAATTCTGGCATAATTCACTCTCATCATATTCGTCACAATCATCAACTCAATTTTATTAATTGGACATAATTATATTTGTCGTTTAATCGCAGACACTGCCAACCGTTCACATACAGATTCCGCCACATCGCTCAACATAGCCATTTTTTCCACAAAATATCGAATGTGAACTTTACGGCTAAATTGCTCTAAATCACTTGAAAATACTGCCCGTTTAATACGCTCTTCCACTTTATCGACTTCACGTTCAAAGAAATACACTTTATTGATATATTCATTAATAATACCGATATTCGTAAAAAAAGCACTCGACGCTTTCACGAGTTGATCAATTGCTTTTTCAGAATAATCGGCCAATTGAATAAAATCTTGTTTCAAATTATCCGGTATATCTGGATTTTCTATGGCCACATTCAACATAATATTTGTACCCGCATCCATCACACCTGCAAGGGTTTCCAGCAATCCCAGCACATCACCGCGCGCATCCGGCAAAAGCATATTCGCATATAAGTCATGTTTAATCATGCGGCGAAGTTCATCGGCCTTATCTTCTAGCCCGCGAAGTTCCTGCACGCGATCCTCAATTGTACGCATACCATGCGTACAATATTCTCGCACTGCTTCGGCAAATATCAAGCCTGTATTCTGAACCAAAAAAAGATAATTTTCAATTTGGCCTTCTAATTTTTTCGATTTATTAAATATTTTCATCGTAAATCCTTTCCTCAATTATTTTGAAATTGCCCGTTTGCTTTGATAATGCTTATACAGTGGCACAATAAAGGACATCACTGCCAAACAAATCATAATCAAACTCAATGGTTCTGTAAAAAAAACCTTGTATCCACCCATCATCACTGCACGCCTAAAATTTTCTTCAACCATTCTCCCAAGCACAATACCCAGTACCACTGGCGCCACAGGATAATTATACCGTTTAAACAACCATCCCATCACACCAAATCCCAAACATGCACACACATCAAACAACGAACTATTCACTGAAAAACTACCCATAACAGCCAATACTAAAATCATGGGATAAAGGATATGTCGCGGGATGGAAATCACCTTAATAAATAACCGATTGCCAATGAACCCCAATAGCAACATGAGTATATTCGCAACGATTAAACTCGCAAATATACCATATACAATTTCAGGGTTTGATTGAAACAACATTGGCCCTGGATTTAAATCATGTAGCATAAATGCACCCAAAAGCACCGCACCCGTGGCACTACCTGGAATACCTAAGGCCAAAAGTGGCACTAATGCCCCACCCACAGAGCTACTATTTGCACCTTCTGCCGCAGCCACTCCTTCCAAACAACCTTTACCAAATTGGTCAGGCGTTTTACTCGAGCGTTTGGCCCAATCATAGCTTAAAAATGATGCAATGGTTGCACCAGCACCTGGAAAAATACCAACAATTGTACCGATCACGGATGATTGCAAAATTGTCCATTTAACTTTCCAGCATTCAATCATGCTAGGGAATTTACTACATATTTTTTGGGCGGATTTACTTTTCTGCATCATATGCTCAAATTCTGCGAACACCACGCTCACAGCAAATAATCCAATTAATGCAGGAATTAAATTAAATCCATCATATAAATGATCGCTATCAAATGTAAATCGTGACACACCGGAAATTGGATCAATACCAATGCTCTTAATCAAAAGCCCTGTAACTATTGCAATAAGCGATTTAATTACATTACCTGTGCTAAGCGATGCAATGGTTGCCAGTCCAAACAATGCCAATGCAAAATAATCTGCGGCACTAAAAGTCACTGCAAATTTTGCCAATGGCACTGCAAATAAAATTAAAATACACACGCCCACAATACCACCGATTGTTGATGCAATCAGCGCCATACCCAACCCTTTACCTGCTTTACCTTGCTTTGTGAGCGGATAACCATCAAATGTAGTCACAGCCGCCGCAGGTGTGCCAGGCGTATTAATCAATACAGCTGTAATAGATCCGCCATAATTGGTTGCGATATATATCGATGTGAGTAGAATCAATGCCAATGACGGTGACATCGTGTAGCTAAAAGGCACCAAAAGTGCCACGGCAGTTGACGGAGATAGTCCAGGCATTGCACCTGCTAATACACCGAATATAACTCCCATGATAATCATCACCATTGCTTGCCAGGTCGCTAATGATTGAAATCCAATCATAAGGGATTCAAATACATCCATCATAGTCTCCAGTTTAAAAAATAGCCGTATTTATTGCATACGGCTAGCGCTGATATGCTGTGAACTTCATCGACTCATTGTTTCAGCATTAGATATCTGAAGCACCCATTTATGGGCAACTCCACACCCCTATAGGCATCAACCCCAAAATTTCTCATAGATAATACCTAGCGGCAATTGTATATAGAGCACCTTATAAAATACAGCATATGAAACACACAACCATCCTGACGCAGTTAGCCAAATGGCAATATGATTTCGATATGAAAGGCTATACATAATAGTAATCAAAAAAAGAAATGTACTGACAAAATACCCAACAATATCAATCAAAATAATATAGGCAATAAAAATCCCTACTGGTTTTAGCAATGCCTTATAGCGAACAGCTTGAACATCTATGGATATTTTTTTCCATGCAATTTGGCCAAGCACTGCTAAATTTAAACTAACAAGTATAACTATATATAATCGCGGAATTAGTCGTGGTCCAGAATCATTGCTCGAAAACATACCCGACATGCCCCAAAATATAGCGCTAACACCCAATAGTATCGCAGGTATCCATAGCTCACCTATATAGTCACGCCGAAACACATATACACATCCAAGCAACAGCCCTTCCGCACATATTAATATCAGCAATATCATCCATCCATATTGTTGGATATACTCCATAAACGATCCTTACTTTATGACCCCTAAGTCACGCAAAATAGATGTAAAATCCAAATGATCTGCATTCACAATTGTTGAAAATTCTGATTGAGGCAAATACATGGGCGTTGCACCTTGACTTGTAATAAAATCACGCCATTGAGTGTCTGCATTTATTTTTGTAAATAGATCATTATAAAAAGAAGCAACCTCTGTTGGGAAGCCCTTTTTACCCATAAATCCGCGCCACATAATTTCTTTTTCCAGTCCAGGAACCCCTAGTTCAGAAAATGTGGGTACATCAGCAAACTCACCTTTAAGACGTTTTTCACTCGCAATTGCAATGACCTTTAAGTCTGGCTTTCCAATGACATCACCGGGATTACCCACATATGCAACACCATGCTTGCCCATTAACGCGGTCATCGCCTTACCACCACCTGCATAAGGAATCCACTTGGCACTCATGCCTGCTTTTTTCCATGTTTTTAATGCCATGATATGGTCATTGCCACCAACAGCTGGGCCCACCCAAATTTGCTGACCTGGCTTAGCTATTGCATCTGCTAGCAAAATTTTCCATGTATTGATTGGTGATTTTTTATTCACAATAATAGCTTCAGGATCAGATACCATCATACTCAGCCAATCAAAGGAATCTATCTTCAATGACGCATTCTGAGAAAAAACAATTTTTCCAATATTGGATTTAGTTACCACAGCCAATGTATAGCCATCATTAGGGCGACTAAGTATATGCTTTAATGCAATAATTCCACCTGCACCTGGTTTATTCACGATAACAAAATTTGCATTCGTATATTTTTTAGCAGTCGCTTGAAATTTGCGTGCAAATACATCAATTGCACCGCCTGGTTTGGTATACACAATTAATTTAATGGGCTTATTTGGAAATGCAGCCATCGCAATAGGCATATTTAATATAAAAATAACTGCCAATAAAAGACTCCAACATACTTTCTGCATTAGTTGCTCCACATCTTATAAGGTTCTTTAATCAAATTAGAATTATAATATCTTGGATCACCCGTGACTTCGTCTCCGACCCAGCTAGGTTTTTCAATCACTTGGTCTTCGCTTGTAAGTTCGACTTCCGCAACTGTCAATCCCTCATTGGCGCCAAAGAATTGATCCACTTCCCATGTCAATCCTGCATTTTCTACAATATAGCGTTTCTTTTCAATCAATGGTTGTTCACATAGGTCATCTAACATTTCATTGGCGTCCTTCGCAGGAATTTCATATTCATATTCCAATCGTGTGGCACCCACTGTAATACCTTTAATTGTTACAAACCCTTTCTCACCGATAGTTCGAACACGTACCACGCGTTCTTTTTCACTGTTTAAATACCCCTGACGATACATTGTACCATCTGTTGTCTGCCAGTCCGTACCCTGCAATAAAAATTTACGTTCTATTTCTTTACCCATAATATCTCCAGTTTATGTTATACAGTCGCCAATGGTTCCATACCAATAATCCGCTTAATGGCAAGCAAGTAATTTATATTTTCATAATCGTCTACACCCAACATTTTATTTGCTTCTAAAATTGCGGGAACATCCACAGACTCTACTGACACGGTTTGAATGGCAGCGCCATTTATTAATAGCTCGGCTATTTCAGCAATGCATCCATTAATAGTGTGCGCGAAACGTCGTTTAAACACATGCACCGCACTTAATTGAGGATGAACACGAATCACTTCATCTAAAAATTCATTCAGTGTATATTGATCTCTTGTTAATTTAGGCAAATCCACTTCAAATGCAGGAAAGACTTCATCTGCGATCATAGATGCAGACATTGTAAACTCGCCTTTCATTCGTGGATTCCACTGTTGTAAGCCTTCTTTTTCTTGTACAAACACTTTAATATCCATTTTATCATCGCGAATTTTCGTGTTATTTTCATTATTCCCTGCAGATACGATGTAAATCTCCGAGCTTTCTCGAATTTGCTCACACTTGGACAATTGTCTCATCCGTGTTTCAACCATGCCAAAGTTTTGTGCAAATGTACGAAACTCAAATCGTGGTTTAATTATTGCGTCATTCATAAATCACTCCTTATTTTAATTAATTATTTGGAAATAGTTAATATTGCGGTAATTAAATGGTCAACTATTTGTGTATTTTCGATATATTAAATTATAATAGCTGGTGTCTATTTTCACAATGCAAAGTTGAAGTCAATAGTATAACGAAAGTACTTATAGAATAGATTTTGGCATGTTATTCAAAAATACAAAAATACAAAATCAGCCGGCAAATCCAATGACAACAAACATATAAAAGTATTTATATTTATTAAACTTGCTAACAACCTGCAAAGACAAGCACTCCTAAGGACAATCTTCTTATGCATTTGCCAATGTCAGCGCATACACATGGCTTGCTCCAGCACGCTTTAATACCTTGGCGCATTCATTGATAGTTGCACCTGTGGTAATCACATCATCGATCACCGCAATTCGTTTTTCTTTAATTTGATCTACAGATGAGGGGTGTATTGCAATCGTTCCAATACTATTTGTTAGTCGTTTATCACGCGCAAGACCTACCTGCGGTACGGGATTTCCCATGCGATACAGCATGGATATATCACAAGAAATATCCGATTTAGTTGATATGGATTTGGCAAGTTCACCAGCCGCATTTATCCCTCGCAATCGTAAACGCTTTAAGGACATAGGTACAGGCACAATCATATCAACGGGTAAAATGAGTGATATGCGTTTTGCTAAATGTTGCGAAGCAAAGTTGATTGAATATGAATTCGCCAAATATTTTAACGAATGAATCATATGAGCAATGGGTTTTTTATATCGAAAACAACTGCTAATCCCATCCACATACTGCTTTTTATGATGATTACAATGAAAGTAAAATGGCAAAGACATGACATTTAAACTGCAAGATGAGCAAAAGTGTTGATTAAGGTCAATCAGTTGATTGCATCCCAGACATTGATGCGGCCATAGACATTGATTAATATAGGCACTTACTTTTTTTCCATATGGATATAATTGTTGAATAAAATTGCCCACAAAATGTCTATTAAGAGGTAATTTCATGCCGAGGTGCATCTAGCCACATGTCCTCTAACTGATAATATTCTCGCATTTCCTCATGAAAGACATGAACCACAACATCACCATAGTCAATCAATGCCCACATTCCTTGATTGCTACCTTCCATACCTAACGGCATATGCCCTTTTTGCTTAAGCTCACAATAAATACTATCTGCAACAGCACTCACCTGACGTTCCGACGATCCGCTACATATCACAAAATGATCAGTAAAGCTGGCAAGCTCTTTTAAATCTAAAACCACTATATCCAATGCTTTTCTTTCCGATGCAATACCAGCAATATGATTTGCCAATTCATTTGATGTCATAATAATCCTCACATTTAATTTGATGCAAACAGTTGCGCATCAACAGCATATACCAATTCACTCAAACCATGACGACTCACTGCAGATACACATATCACTTTGGAATCTGTAATAGTCGCAAACATGGATATATAATCCTCTTTAAGTGCATCTAGTTCAGGATAATCCATTTTTGTTAAAATTATAATTTCCGGTAAATCGCGTAAAATATCCCCATACGATTCCAATTCATGGCGAATAGTTTGATAACTTTTAATTGGATCCACATGTGCGGGATCAGATATATCGATCAAGTGTAGCAGTACGCGAGTACGTTCAATATGGCGCAAAAATTGAATTCCCATACCTGTGCCCTGATGGGCGCCTTCAATAAGCCCAGGGATATCTGCCATAACAAAGCTTTTATCCATATCAATGCGAATCACACCCAAATTTGGTTTTTTTGTAGTAAAGGGATAGTCTGCAATTTTGGGCCGTGCATTGGACAATGCACTGATTAGCGTTGATTTACCAGCATTTGGAAAACCAACAAGCCCCACATCTGCCATGAGTTTGAGTTCTAGGCGAATACGAAATGATTCACCTTCCCCGCCATCCTCTGCATCCCTGGGTGTTTGATTCGTGGATGAAACAAAGCGCATATTCCCGCGACCACCGCGACCACCTTTAGCAATCACATACTCTTTCGCATGTTCATCCAAGTCAGATAAAATCATGCCCGTATTTGTATCATGTACAATTGTACCTACAGGCACGCGCATAATACAATGATCGCCTGACGCGCCAGTCATTTGCTTACCCTTGCCATGCATTCCGCGACCCGCTTTAAAACTACGGCGATAACTCACGTCGATTAATGTAGATAAGCGTTTATCCGCAATGATAACAACATTGCCACCATGGCCACCGTCACCACCATCAGGACCACCCTTGCACACATATTTTTCCCGGCGAAAGCTCACACAACCATTGCCACCGTTGCCAGCAAGTACATCCACTATTGTTTCATCTATAAATTTCATTGTTCACACAAAAAAACCCTCTGTTTATACCAGAGGGTTATCCATTTTAATTATTATTAATATTTGAGTTCATCCATTATGCCAAAGGAACGATATTCGCATATTTGCGATCGCCACGTTTGACAGTATACTCAACTGTACCATCCATTTTAGCAAATAATGTACAGTCTTTTCCAACTCCAACATTAAGACCAGGGTGAATTTTTGTTCCGCATTGGCGAACCAAAATATTTCCTGCATTAACAACTTCACCACCATAACGCTTTACACCACGACGTTGTCCATGACTGTCGCGACCATTTTTTGCGGAGCCCGCTGATTTTTTATGTGCCATTTTAGACCTCTTTCTACATTAATATCCACTAAACCTG
Organism: uncultured Myxococcales bacterium; assembly: GCA_964480565.1. Taxonomy (GTDB): domain Bacteria; phylum UBA10199; class UBA10199; order 2-02-FULL-44-16; family JAAZCA01; genus CAYZSU01. The sequence continues at coordinate 36,072 of CAYZSU010000011.1, forward strand.
GATATTCATGATCTCCAATTCCGTTAATTCCTGACGATGTCCACGGAGACGCTCATAACCATGCCGGCGTTTTTTCTTATATACCAAGATTTTTTTATCTTTGCCTTGTTTAAGAACCTTTGCCGTAACAATGGCACCATCTACAGTAGGAGTTCCAACTTTTAATTCCTCGCCACCGCCGACAATACGCACATCATTAAATTCTATGTTGGCACCTTTATCACCCGTCAATTTTTCAACGCTAATGATAGACCCTTTTTGCACTAAATATTGTTTACCACCTGTTTCAATTACAGCGTACACGATACACTCCTTTGATATAAATCAATCCCTTCGCATCTCGCAAGGGTAAAGCTGTCTATCCTAAACAAGCCTATAAAGTCAACAGTTTTATCTATTTTATTTAAAATGATCATATCTAGAATTACAGCGCCGAAGATGGGCGCTACAACAGAGCACTTCTTGTATGAATTTTGATATTTATCGCCTTATTATTAAGTTGGCTGCTAAAAAACAGTTATTTTAGAGATGATTCAAAAATACGAATTCACTCCCTCATCTCATGGCACAATCATCTCCGTGATTTGCTGCATCATATCATTAAAATTTTCCAGCGTAATGATAAATGGTATTGCCTTTGGATGGGTTGCCATAAAGCGATTTAATCCGGATACTTTTTTTGGCATATGCGTTTTGACTTCAATGGCTAAAACCATTTTGCCATATTGGCAGACATAATCCAATTCATATTGTTTATCCCGCCAGTAAAATAATTGGCATGGCAATCGGTGCAGACTATTACCAACAACCAGCTCAAACATACGACCCTTATCCGAGGCATTTAAATCCGCATCAACCCTTACGCTAAACAAGGCTGGGCATAGAGGAAGTAATTTAGGCGATGATCGTCTGGTAAGTACCGGCTTAGGTGAGAATTTGAAAAGCTGTTTAATTAAAAATGCCCCTTCAAGCAATTCCAGATAATATTTAATTTGATCAGTATTTCCTTTGCTCTGCAATTGGCCAAGTAGCTTTGTATAGCTGATTTCCTGAGCAGGATATGAGCATATAAGTTCAGTACATTGCTTAAATAGAGATGGTGATTTAACGCGATTATTGAGCAAAACATCCTTACCAACAACCATATCAATAATGCTGTGTTTGATATAGGATAACCATTCATGCTGACTGGATATAAGCGGATAACTTCCTGGATAGCCTCCATATAATAGATAGTCATCAAATGATAAATTATATGCGCGTTTACTTTCATCCGCATTCCAGTGATACACCCTATGAAGCTGAAAACGACCCGCCAAACTTTCTGTCAAACCGCGTTGAATGGATAGTGAACTGGATCCCAGTAAAATGAGCTTAATAGGGTAATTGTCATCCGCTTGTCCATCCCATAATTGCTTGATGAGATGCGGCCAATTTTCAATATTTTGAATTTCATCGATGACTAGAAGAGAGAGCCTTTTCTTTTGCTTTGCAATTTGCCACTGTTGCATGAACCAGGCATGATCGTGAGGAAGTAAACCATCTGCAGCGGCATAATGATACTGCGATACACGTAATTTTTTCAACAAAAGCTTTATGCCGGTTGTTTTACCGACTTGGCGCGGTCCAATAATAACTTGAATAAGCGGCAGAGCTTTTTTTTTCGATAGCCATGCATGTAAATGGCTGACAAAGGGCAATTCAATATTTTTCATTTTACTAGACTAACATAGTGATTTTACTAGGTCAACCTCATAAAACAACTAGATATGAATTGTAAATTTACTAGAGATATAAATTCAAGTCGAACGATTTGACGCTCACTATCCAATTGGATATAAATGGTAGCTACAGCAATGGGGAGGATATATGATTGAAATTCGATTTCACGGTCGTGGCGGGCAAGGCGCGGTCATTGGTGGAAAAATATTGGCCACTGCAATCTTTTCAGAAGGAAAATTCGTACAAGCCTTCCCTGCCTTTGGTGTAGAACGACGCGGTGCGCCTGTTGCTGCATTTGTGCGTGTAGATGATAAACGTATTCATTTGCGCAGTCAGATTTATACTCCCGATCATTTGATTATATTGGACCCGACATTGATCAATCAACCCGCTACATTTCAAGGATTTATGAATCACGGATGGGTGCTTATCAATACAACAAGTGACATAGCTACCCTTCGGTCTATTTCGAACTTATCGAATTGCAAGCTAGCAACAGTGGATGCATCACACATTGCAGCATCAAATCGTTTGGGTTCCAAAATGAGTCCAATCGTGAACACAGCAATTCTTGGCGCATTTTGTCGTGTATCCGATATTTGTTCCATTGATGCAATTTTAACAGCTATTGAAAAAGGGGTACCCATTAAACCCGAAGCCAATGCAGCAGCGGCTAAATTGGCATATGATAGCGTTCAATATGGTGACGTAATGGTGGATTAATCCATTAAGGAAATTAATATGAGTAAACAGAAAAAATCCAAGAAGCAGGGAGTCATTTCATTTTCAAAGTTATCGGACATACCCTATACCACGTTATCTAGCGGCACTATGGAATGGAATCATACAGGCTCATGGCGGTATATGCAGCCCGCATATGTAGAGCGAATTCCTGCATGCCAAGCCTCATGCCCAACCAGTAATAATATTGAAACTTGGATTCGCCTGATGGAAGAAGGTGATTTTAAATCAGCGTGGGAATTTGCAACGGTTGAAAATCCATTTCCTGCGATTATGGGACGCGTGTGTTTTCATCCATGTACCAAGGGATGCAATCGTATGGACATGGGTGGATCTGTAAATATTTGCATGTTGGAGCGCTACTTGGCCGATCATTTTGAAAATACACTGCCTGTGCCCATGCCATTTTTTAAGGAAACAAATCAGCATATTGCTGTGATTGGGTCAGGCCCTGCCGGTCTTTCCTGTGCCTATCATTTGCGACGACTCGGACATAAGGTAACCGTATTTGAAAAAGAAAAAGATGCTGGCGGTATGCTTCGCTATGGCATTCCGCAATATCGGTTGCCACATGACATATTGACAGCGGAAATTAAACGACTTGAAAAAATGGGAATCACCATTAAAATCAATACCCCTATTCGTGATGCAGCATGCGTGCAGGAACTTCGACAAGACTATAATGCTATATTTTTAGCAATCGGCGCATGGAAATCAAAGCCGTTTCCATTGGAGAATGATAAAAAATTAATTACAATGTCAGGCCTGTCATTTTTAAAGGACATTGCTTACAATCGTCGGCCACGTATTGGTAAAAAAATAATTGTAGTAGGTGGTGGCAATACAGCCATTGATACGGCTCGAACTGCCAAACGGTTAGGCGCAGATGTGACTGTGGTATATCGCAGAACCTATGAGGAGATGCCCGCATCAATCGAAGAAATTCATCATGCAAAGGAAGAAGGCGTGCGATTTGAATTGCTTTGCCAACCTGTACGTGTGGAAGAAACCGGCAAAAAAACTTCTGTCCTATGCCAAAAAATGATCTTAGGCCCAGTGGATGATACGGGCAGGCGCATGCCTGTGCCCATGCCTGGCGATACCATGACTATTCCTGCTGATACTATTTTAACAGCCATTGGCGAGACTATTGATAATACAATTATTCCATCAAAGTTACCTATGAAAAATGGATCACTCTGTGCTAATAATTATGGCCAGACCGAATGGACGAATATATTTGCAGGTGGTGATTTAATTGAATCACCACGAACTGTTGTAGATGCACTGGCATCAGGAAAACGCAGTGCCATAGCGATCGATTGCGTATTACGCGGCGAAGGCGATTCAATTGATGAAATAGTGAGTAATGTGTGTGTGCCAAATTCACCCTATATTATGATGTCTCAGTATGTGATGTATCGCGATGGTGCAATTCAACCGGCAGCCACAACATCAAAAACCAATCAGCTCTCCACAATTGTGTATTTTAAGGATTTAAATTTAGCGTATTTTAAAGAATCCATGCCCTACCCAACGCCTGTAATTCCAGTAAAAGACCGAATATCTGCACAGAGTTTTGTGGAAGTTTCAACACGCCCAACTAAGGAAATGGCTGACTATGAAATGGCCAGATGCTTTCATTGTGGACGCTGTACATTATGTGACAACTGTTATATTTATTGCCCAGATGTAGCGATCAATAAAATAAAAGATGGTTTCAAAATTGATATGGATTACTGTAAGGGGTGTGGCATTTGTGTCACCGAATGCCCGCGGGCTGCCATGCAAATGATCGATGAACAGGCCTGTAATAGTAGCGACAAATGAAAATAAATTAGTACAGAATAGAGGGGTTTATGTCTCATACAGACGTCATTATGGGAAACCATGCCACATCGCATGCAGTGAAATTAGCGCGTACTGAAGTCATAGCAGCATTTCCCATTACGCCGCAAACACAAGTGGTGGAAGAATTATCCGAAATGTGTGCCAAAGGTGAGTTAAATGCCCGCTATATAAAGGTAGAATCCGAGCATTCGGCCATGGCTTGCGTCATTGGCGCAGCGCAAGCAGGTGCACGCGCCTTTACTGCCACATCATCGCAGGGGCTAGCACTTATGCATGAGCTTTTATTTTGGGCCGCATATGCCAGGCTACCCATTGTAATGTGCGATGTAAATCGCGCCATGGCACCGGGTTGGAATATTTGGAGCGATCAAACGGATTCATTGGCACAGCGCGATACGGGCTGGATTCAATTATATTGTGAAACCAATCAGGAAGTGCTCGATACAACACTTATGGCATTCAAATTGGCTGAAAAAGTAATGTTGCCGGTAATGGTCGTATATGACGCATTTATTTTATCGCATACCTATGAACCAGTTGATATTCCAGATCAAAAACTTGTGGATAAATTTCTGCCTAAATATAAACCATCCCATAAACTCGACACCAACGATCCAAAGGCCTTTAATTCACTGACCACGCCGGATTGTTATATGGAATTTCGAGCAATTATGGAGCAGGCACATCAAGGGGTGGAAGATGCATATGCACACATTGCCAAAGATTTTTCAAAGCGCATGAAGCGCCATCACGATATCATTGAATTTTATGAAGCGGATGATGCGGATATTTTGTTGGTGACATCTGGATCTGCTACATCAACGGCCAGAGTCGCTGTGGATCAGCTTCGCGCAAAGGGTGAAAAGGTAGGGCTTTGTAAGCTTCGATTGTTTCGACCATTTCCTGCGCAAAGTTTGCGCGAGGCCCTTAGTAATCGCTCACGTGAGGTGACATTAAAAAAATTAGCAGTATTGGATCGTAATATCAGCCATGGATCAGGTGGCATATGGACGCAGGAACTTCGGGCAACATTTTGTAATGTAGATGATGCACCGCAAATTTATGGATTTCATATTGGTTTGGGAGGTCGTGATATTACGCCGGATGCAATTATAAACGCATATGACTATACACGGCAAAATGACTATACACCTGCAATGCAGTGGATTGATTTAAAGAAATAAGAGGAATTTATGAACACAGCGCCATCTGAATTTAAACAAGGATCTGCAAAACAAAATTATAATGAAAAAGAACTCATGACCAGCGGGCATTTAGCCTGTCCAGGATGTGGGGCATCCATGGCCATGCGCATGGCATTAAAAGCATTGGGCGAGGATACAGTAGTGGTCATACCAGCCTGCTGTTGGGCGGTGATTGCCGGGCCATTTCCATATAGCAGCTTAAAGGTGCCCATGACGCATGCGGCATTTGAAACAACGGGTGCAGTACTCTCCGGTGTACGAGCCGCACTCGACATGCAGGGTAAGACGGATACATTGGTGATGGGCTGGGCAGGTGACGGCGGTACATTTGATATTGGTTTGCAGGCCCTATCCGCAGCTGCGGAACGAAATGAAAATGTAATATTTGTTTGTTATGATAATGAAGCATATATGAATACAGGCATTCAGCGTTCAAGCGCCACGCCACAACATACCTGGACAACCACCACGCCAGTAGAACGCCCAAACAATGTATCCAAAAAACATATTGGCCGAATTATGGCCGCGCATCGCATTCCGTATTTGGCGACAACTTCGCCAGCGTATCCACATGATTTGATGGCCAAGTTTGAAAAGGCAAAAAAAATTAAAGGGTTTCGGTTTATTCATATCTTTGCAGCATGTACGGCTGGCTGGAAAATTGATTCCGCGCAATCCGTAGAGGTCATGCGCCAGGCCACGGATTCAAATTTTTTTCCAATTTATGAGATCGAGCATGGTAAGAAAGTAACGATCAACATCGAACCCAAACATATTCCGGTAAAGGACTACTTATCCGCACAAGGTCGCTTCCGCCATTTAAGTGAGGAGCAAATAGCGAATTTGCAAGCTTTTGTGGATGATGAATGGCAATGGTTATCTGCACAAGCGAATATTGAGAAATAATAATTTGAATAATATGAATATGTGTTGATCAAGTGCATCGTAGGCAAAGAATACACCCTAACTACACAAATCCCCAAAATAAGTAGATAACCACGGGCAAGCCCGTGGTACTCACAGGTCAAACTTCGTTTGACCTGAATCCTGGTCTTGTTGGTACGTAACATATTTAAGAATTTGTTTTTCATTCACGCCAACAGTTGAAACAAAATATCCTGGAGACCATACAATATTTTCTTTCCAATATACTTTCTTCAACCACTCAAATTGTTTACGTAATCTACTAGTACAGTAAATTCAGTTAATTGACGGGTATAGTTTCTTACGTTTTATCCTGG